>JAITAX010000121.1 GCA_031283865.1 Eubacteriales Family XIII. Incertae Sedis bacterium | reverse complement strand
AAGACGCCGATGTATATCGCCGTCGACGGAAACTTCGCCGGAATCATAGCCGTCGCGGACGTGGTAAAGCAAAACAGCCGCGCGGCCATCGAACGCTTGCGCGCGATGGGTATAGAGGTCGCGATGATCACGGGCGACAACCGGCGGACGGCCGCCGCCATCGCGAAACAGGTCGGCGTCGACCGGGTGCTGGCCGAGGTTCTCCCTCGGGACAAGTCCGACGAGGTAAAAAAATTGCAGAGCGAAGGACGAAAGGTCGCGATGGTCGGCGATGGGATCAACGACGCGCCCGCGCTCGCGCAGGCCGACATCGGCATCGCCATCGGCTCCGGCACCGACGTAGCGATGGAATCGGCGGACATCGTGCTGATGCGCAGCGATCTGACGGATGTACCCACAGCCGTCGAGCTGAGCAAGCGGACGATCCGCAACATCAAGCAGAACCTGTTTTGGGCTTTCGGCTACAACGTCGTGGGCATCCCCATCGCGGCCGGCGTGCTGTACCTGTTCGGCGGCCCGCTGCTGAATCCGATCTTTGCGGCGGCGGCGATGAGCCTTAGCTCCGTTTCCGTTCTGACAAACGCGCTGCGCCTAAAGCGCTTCAAACCGAATCGATAGGAGAAACACAAAATGGAAAAGACGATTTTAAACGTGGACGGCATGTCCTGCGAACACTGCGTGAAAGCCGTCACGAGCGCCGTCGGGTCGCTCGACGGCGTGAGCGAGGTCAGCGTGGACCTGTCCGCGAAGACCGTGACCGTCGCGCACGACGCGGCGAAAGCGCCGCTTGACGAAATCAAGCTTGCGATTGAGGACCAAGGCTACGAGGTCCTTGCGTAGCCATGCCCGCGAAGCCGAAAAACATCCTCGCGGTTGATGACGAACCCAAGATATTGGAGGTCGTGCGCGCCTTTATGGAGAGCCGCGGCTTCAAGGTCTTCACCGCGGAAACGGGCCGGCAGGCGCTCGCCGTGTTCGAACGCGAAAACATTGCCCTCGTCCTGCTGGACCTGATGCTGCCCGATATCCCCGGCGAGGAGCTGTGCCTTGCGATTCGCAAGCGGTCGAGGGTCCCCGTCATCATGCTCACGGCCAAGGTCGAAGAGGAGAGCCTGCTCGAGGGGCTGAAGCTCGGCGCGGACGACTACATCCGCAAGCCGTTCAGCCTGAAAGAACTCGGGGCACGCGCGGAGGCCGCGCTGCGGCGGGCGGCGGACGACCTCCTGCCGCTCACGGCGCGGAACAGCTTCCGCGACGGGGACCTGACGGTCGATTTCGAGAAGAACGCGGTCTGCAAGAGAGGCCGGCCCGTTTCCCTCACGCCCGGCGAGCTGCGCATACTGGCGGCCCTGATAAAATATCCCGGCAAGGTGTTCACGCGCGCGGAACTCATCGAAATCGCGCTGGGAGACGCTTTCGACGGCTACGACCGCGCCATCGACGGCCACGTGAAAAACCTGCGCCGAAAGATAGAGGACAACTCCAAAAATCCCGATTACATCTTGACTGTGTACGGACTTGGATACAAGTTCGGGGGTGAATGAATTGCGCAGCCTGCGGACACAGCTTTCACTCGCAATCGTACTCGTCGTGCTGCTCACGGTGGCGCTGATAAGCTTTCTGTCCAATTCCCTGATTAATCGACAATTTGAAGCCTATATCGCGGAGCAGCAGCGGGCGCACGCGGCGAGCATAGCGGAAAACCTCGGGCAATACTACGACAGCGCGGCGGACGCGTGGGATTTGACCTATGTTCACGCGCTCAGCATGTACGCGCTGTCCGACGGATACATCATCAAGGTCTGCGATGCCGAGGGCGGCGGCGTGTGGGATACGGAGAACCACGACATGGGCGCCTGCCGGCAGATCATGGGCGAGATATCCGCGCGCATGACCGATCACGGCGCAAGCGGGGAATTTGCGTCCCAAAGCTACGAGCTGACGCGGGACGGCCGGAAAATCGGCGCCGCGACGATCAAGTATTACGGCCCTTTCTTCCTGAGCGAAAGCGATTTTTCCTTTCTGCACGCGCTGAATGCAATCCTGCTCGGCATAGGCGCGCTGTCTCTCCTTTTTTCCCTTATGACGGGGCGGCTCCTCGCGCAGCGCATCGCGCGCCCCATACGCAAGACGGCGCGCATCGCGGAACAGATCGCGGCGGGCCGTTACGACGTGCAATTTGAGGGCCGCACGAGGACGCGCGAGCTGCACGACCTCGTCTGCTCGATCAACCGCCTCGCGAGCGCGCTCGCCAAGCAGGAGGACCTGCGAAAGCAGCTTACCGCCGATGTCGCGCACGAACTGCGCACGCCGCTCACGACGCTCGGCGCCCATCTGGAGGCAATGCTGGAACAGGTATGGGAACCGACGCCGGAGCGCCTGAAAAGCTGCCACGAAGAGATCCTGCGGCTCGGCAAGATGGTCGCGGATCTGGAACGGCTGGAGCTTATGGAGAACGACGGTTTGAAATCGGAAAAATCCCCCGTGGATTTGCGGGCGCTGTCGGGAACCGTATGCGACAATTTTGCGGGACAGCTCGCAGCCAAAGGTCTCAGGCTCGAAACCGGCGGGGAGGACGCGACCGTGTGCGCCGACAAGGACAAACTCGGCGGCGTCATGACGAACCTGCTGTCCAACGCGGTGAAGTACACGCCCGAGGGCGGGACGATCAGGGTGCTGACGCGGGATACGCGGGAGGCGGGCATCATCACGGTGGAGGACAACGGCCCCGGCATCCCCGAGGCGGAACTGCCTTTCATCTTCGAACGCTTCTACCGCGCGGACAAATCCCGAAACCGCGCCACGGGCGGCGCGGGCATCGGCCTCGCCATCGTGAAGAGCGTCGTCGCGGCGCACGGCGGCAGCGTGACGGCGGAGAACCGCGCCGAGGGCGGCTGCAGGTTCACGGTCACGCTGCCGAAGCAGGGCCGATAAACGCACTGCATCATTGTGCGGACAATTCGCAGTCCGCAAGCAGGCGTCTGAAATCACGGGCCGCCGTTGCCGCGTTCAGCTTGCCGCGCAGGCCGGCCGAGCCTCTGATGCCTTTCAGATACCACGCGGCGTGTTTGCGCATCTCGAGGACGGCGACGCGCTCCCCTTTTTCGGCGATCAGCAGATCCAGATGCCGCAGGATCATGTCTATGCGCTCGCCGATGCCGGGCGGCGCGGGGACGGGTTCGCCGCGCCGCAGCGCGAGTGCTTCCCGGAAGATCCACGGGTTTCCGAGCGCGCCGCGCGCGATCATCACGAAATCGCAGCCCGTCTCGGCCGACATGCGCAGGGCGTCCGCTCCGCTGCGAATGTCGCCGTTGCCTATGACCGGTATGCTTACCGCTTCTTTCACGAGGCGGATCGCGCGCCAATCGGCCTTGCCGCTGTAAAACTGCTCGCGCGTCCTGCCGTGTACGGCAAGGGCCGCCGCGCCCGCGGCTTCCAGCGTCCGCGCCAGCTCCGCCGCGTTGACGTGCGCGGCGTCCCAGCCGATGCGCAGCTTCACCGTGACAGGCTTGCGCGTATGCGATACGGCCGCCTCGACGAGGCGGCCGGCCAGATCCGGATCGCGCAGCAGGGCCGCGCCCTCCCCGTTCTTCACGATCTTGGACACGGGGCAGCCCATATTGATGTCGAGCAGCGCGTTTTCGCGGCTGTCGAGCGTCTTCGCCGCAAAGGCCAAGATCTCGGGATCCTTGCCGAAGATCTGAAAGGCGATGGGGTTTTCGTCCTCGCGGACGCGCAGCAACTGCTCCGTCTTCCTGTCGCCGTACCAAAGCCCCTTGGCGCTAACCATCTCGGAATAGACCAAAGCCGCGCCCTGCTCGCGGCAGAGCAAACGAAAAGGAGCGTCCGTGACGCCCGCGAGCGGCGCGAGAAAGAAAGGGTTCGCAGGGACGAAGCCGCCTATGCCGGCTGTTGCCGGAACCCCGTCGCTACAGGGCTTCTTCTTGTTCAAACTGCAAGACTCCCCGGCCGGCGCCCGTGTATTTGTTCTTCTCGTATATGAACTGCAAGCCCTCCAGCGTGAGCTGCTTGTCTACGATGTCTATGCTGTCGATGCCGCTGTCGATCATACTCGCGATGCCGCCCGTGGCTATGACGCGCACGGGATTTTCGGAGGGCGCGTAGGCCGCAAGCTCCCGCTTCATCTTGTTCACGATGTAGTCCACCATGCCCATATGCCCGTAGACGAGGCCGGACTGCATACTCTCGATTGTGTTGCGGCAGATCACGCGCCCCGGCTCTTCAAGCTCGACGCGCGGCAGCTTGGCCGTCTTTTCGAACAGCGCGTCGGAAGATATCTTGAGTCCGGGGGCGATGCTACCTCCCAAATACTCCCACTTTTCGGAGATGGCGCAAAAGGTCGTGGCCGTGCCGAGATCGACGATAATCAGCGGTCCCCCGTACTTGGACAGGCCCGCGACGGCGTTGACGATCCTGTCCGCGCCGACCTGCTTCGGGTTGTCGTACTTGACGACCAGCCCGGTCTTGATGCCCGGACCCACGATCAGCGCCCGCTTCTTGAAATACTTGATCGTCAAATGCTGCAGGGTGTACAGCGAGGACGGCACGACCGTCGAGATGATTACGTCGTCCACATCCCGCGTGTCAAGCCCCTCATAGCTGAAGAGCTGGTTGAGCACCATCCCGTACTCGTCGGCGCTCTTGTTGTTGTGCGTTTCCATTCTCCAGTTCTGGATCAGCTCGCCGTCACGGAATACGCCCATGACGATATTGGTGTTCCCCACGTCAAATGCAAGTAACATCATTCAAATCCTATCATCCCGGCGCGATTACAGCAAGGTGACGAGCAGGTCGCCGGCGTTGACGGACAGCCCCTTGCTCACCCGCACCGTATCC
Source organism: Eubacteriales Family XIII. Incertae Sedis bacterium (assembly GCA_031283865.1). Lineage (GTDB taxonomy): Bacteria > Bacillota > Clostridia > Peptostreptococcales > Anaerovoracaceae > JAITLA01. The sequence continues at coordinate 1,406 of JAITAX010000121.1, read as the reverse complement.
ACAACGCCGTCTTTCGGCGCAACGATTTCGTTTTCCATCTTCATGGCCTCAAGCACCAAGAGCGTGTCCCCGGATTTCACGGATTGGCCCGGTGAAACCAAGACGCCGAGAATGGTTCCCGGCATCGGGCATTCGACGGACACCGCGCCGGCGGCGGGTACGGCGGACGTCGCAGCCGGCGCGGCTGCGGGAACGGGCGCGGGCGCGGGTGACGCGGGCGCAAACGCGGGCGGCGCGGGCGACACAGGCGTAAACGCGGGCGATGCCGCGCCCGCCTCTTCCACTTCCACAGCGTATACCGTACCGTTTACCCGAATATTATATTTTTTCATGCTTGCCTCCGTTTTATTTTCAATTGTTGGACAGTTGTCCGCAGGCTCGAAGAACATAGCAGCCGTCAGGGGGCTGCGGCGTCTGTTCAAATGTTCCTGCTTGCCAAAACCTCGCGCAGACCCGCCAGATTCCACTCCGTTCGCGGGCCGGTCGTCCTGTTGAGCTTCCTGTAGACGAGGTCGCAAGCGCCGGCATCGCTTTCGTAAGCGGCTGCGGCCGCTGCGATCACGGCAGCGAGTTCCGCGTCCGCGAGCGCACCGCCTGCGGTGTCTGCGGCATCCGCCGGCCTTTCCGCGCGGCCGGCTGCGGCGACGGGCGCATCTTTGACCGCGGTCTTTTTCTTTCTGAACATGCGCTCCACCTCCTACAGCGGGATATTGCCGTGCTTCTTCGCCGGCAGGGACTGCCGTTTGGATTCGAGCATGTCAAAGGCGCTGATCAGGCGCGGGCGCGTCGTCCGAGGCTCGATGACATCCTCCACGTACCCCATTTCGGCGGCGCGGTACGGGTTGTTGAACTGCGCTTCGTACTCCGCGATCTTCTCCCGCCTCTTGGCGATGGGATCCGCCGCCGCCTTGATCTCGTCCTTGAATACGATGTTGGCCGCGCCCTCGGCGCCCATGACCGCGATCTGCGCGGAGGGCCAGGCCAGCACCAGATCCGCGCCGAGTTCCTTGTTGCACATCGCGATGTACGCGCCCCCGTAAGCCTTGCGCAGGATGACCGTGACCTTTGGGACCGTGGCCTCGCAGTAGGCGTACAGCATCTTGGCGCCGTGCCTGATGATGCCGCCCGTTTCCTGCTGCACGCCGGGCAGGAAGCCCGGGACGTCCTCAATCGTCAGCAGGGGGATGTTGAATGCGTCGCAGCGCCTGATGAAGCGCGCCGCCTTGTCGGAGGCGTCGATGTCGAGGCAGCCCGCCGCGAATTTCGGCTGGTTGGCGACCACGCCGACCGTCGCGCCGTTCAGCCTGATGAAGCTCGTGACGATGTTCTTCGCGTAGTGCGGCGCGACGTCGTATATCCTGCCGTCGTCCGCAAGCTTCGTGATGATCTCGTATCTGTCGTAGGAT
>JAITAX010000042.1 GCA_031283865.1 Eubacteriales Family XIII. Incertae Sedis bacterium | reverse complement strand
CAGCGGACTGTCGCGCGACAGACCGCTGTTTTATGAAAGGTACAGGACCGCGTCTTTTTTTGGAGGCCCGCTTATGCGCGACAACTTTTCAAGCTACAATCCGATCGTCAACATGCTCTATTTCGCATCGGTGATGCTCTTTTCCATGTTCTTCATGCACCCGATCTGCCTCACGCTGTCTTTCCTGTGCGCCGCCGCCTATTCCGTGTACATGAACGGCAAGAAAGCCCTGCGGGCAGGCGCGCTGTTCATGCTGCCTATGCTGCTCGTCACGGCGCTGATCAACCCCGCGTTCAACCACGAGGGCGTGACGATCTTGCTCTATCTGCGCGACGGCAACCCGCTGACGCTGGAATCCATCCTATACGGCATCGCCGCCGCGCTCATGCTGATTACGGTCGTTTCGTGGTTCGCCTGCTACAGCCGCGTGATGACCTCCGACAAGCTCGTCTATCTGTTCGGGCGGCTCATCCCCGCGCTCTCGCTCGTGCTGTCCATGGCTTTGCGCTTCGCGCCGCGCTTCAAGGCGCAGATCAAGGTCGTTTCCGACGCCCAAAAATGCGTAGGCCGCGATGTTTCAAACGGCAGTATGCTTCACCGGGCGCGGCACGGCATACGCATCGTGTCCATCATGGTTACATGGGCCTTGGAGAACGCGATTGAAACCGCGGACAGTATGCGCTGCCGCGGCTACGGTCTGCCCGGGCGCACGGCTTTTTCCGTCTTTCGCTTCGACCGGCGCGATCTGATTGCGCTCCTGTTCATTCTCGCCTGCGACGCGTACACGGTCGCGGGCGCCGTGACGGGCGGCCTGTATTTCCGCTACTTCCCCTCCGTCGCGGGCCTATGGAGCGGCCCCTACCCCATCAGTCTGTTCGCCGTCTGCTTCGCGCTGTATGCGCTGCCCGTCGCGATCAATCTGCGGGAGGATCGAAAAGGGAATATCCTCGAATCGACTCTATGATCCCGCAGCGCGCAGAAGCGGCGCGGCAGACGACCGCGCTGCGCGTCACCGTCTCGTTTCCCCGCGCCTCCGGCGTTCCTCCGTCTTTTTGTAAAAGCTGCGTTCCGACATGTTGCACAGGGCGGCGATCTCGTCCGTGCTGAGTTGGCCGTCGCACCAGCGCCGATACAATTCTTCAAAATTTTCGGGCAGCGGCAGCGGGTCCTTGCCCCATTTTACGCCCCGCGCCTTTGCGGCGGCGATGCCCTCCGCTTGGCGTCTGCGAATGTTTTCGCGCTCGAGCTGCGCGGCAAACGACAGCACCTGCAGCACCAGATCCGCGATGAACGAACCGAGCAGATCTTTCGCGTGGCCCGTATCGAGGAGCGGCATATCGAGTACGCGGATGTCCGTGCCGATTTCAATCGTGATATACCTCCACTGCTCCCGCACCTCCGCGTAGTTGCGCCCCAAACGGTCCAGCGAGGTAACGATCAGCAAATCGCCGCGGCGCAGGCGTTTAATCATGCTGAGGTAGGCCGGGCGATCAAAATCCTTGCCGCTCTGCTTCTCCACATACAGGTTTTCGGGCGGAATGTCGAACGGCGCGAGCGCAATACATTGACGGTCTGCGTTCTGGTCCGTCGCCGAAACGCGTACATACCCGAATCTTCTCATATCTTACCCCTTTCTTTGTGCGAATCGCAACACCGGTGCGCAGCGTCCGCTCGCCTGCCCGCTCGAATGGCACGCGCGGCGCGGACGCCTAAATCAATATACTTCCCGCTCTGTATTTTTTTAAGCACAATCGGAACAAATATTTTTTGCCTGAATGAGGCGAAACACCCGTTTGCGCAAGAACGCATTGCGCGTCGGTTCCGATTTCTGTATAATGGTTTGTGTAAGGGCGCGCGCGCTCCGATTCGGACGCCGCCGCACTCGCACGCAAGCCGCAGACGGATACCGCGCAACAACCCGCGCGCTCCGCTCAAAACGTCGAAAACAATAGGAGGAAGAACATGATCGTCACAACAACACCGAACATAGAGGGTCGAAACATCCGCGAATACAAGGGCCTTGTCGTGGGTGAAGTCATCGCCGGAATCGATTTCATCAAAGACATCGCCGCCGGCCTGACAAATTTTTTCGGGGGCCGCTCGAGGAGCTACGAGAACGAGCTGATTGACGCGCGCACCGCCGCCATACAGGAAATGGAAAGGCGCGCCAAGGACATGGGCGCCAACGCCGTGGTCGGCGTGGACATCGACTATGAGGTCCTTGGAACGAACAACAACATGCTGATGGTTACCGTTTCGGGAACGGCCGTCGTGCTGGGATAGGGAGTGGCATGAAAGTATTGGTTATGACCTCAAGGGCGCGCGTGGAGAAGTTTTACGATCTGTCTGCGCTGCCGCGGGACTGGGAATTGACGTTCGTCGGGTCCTTTCCGTCGCCGGAGACGGTGCGCGCCGCGGGCGCGGACGCGGATTTTATCTTCGCCGACGCCGTTTCAAACATCGGCGCCGAGATCTTGGACGCCCTGCCCAAGCTGAAGCTGATCCATTCGGAGGGCGTGGGTTACAACGGCATAGATGTCCGCGCCGCCGCGCAGCGCGGCATTCACGTCTGCAATCATGTCGCCGTCAACAGCGGCGCGGTGGCGGAACACGCGATCCTGCTGATGCTGGCCGTCATGCGGCGCGTACTCGAGGGGGACGCGATGGTGCGGGCCGGCGAGCAGATTGAAGCCAAGGAACGCTTCATCCTCGACGAAATCCCGGAGCTGGGCGCGTGCAGCGTCGGTCTCGTCGGCTTCGGCGCCATCGGCCGGGAAACGGCCAAGCGCCTGCGCGGCTTCGGCTCTGCGGTGTACTACTGCAATCGCAGGCGAGCGCCCGCGGAAGTCGAAGCCGAATGCGGCGCAAGCCATCTGGACCGGGACGCGCTGTTTGCCTCCTGCGACATCGTCAGCCTGCACCTGCCCGCGAACGCGGAAACGGCGGGCATCATCGACCGGGCCGCGCTCGCGCGCTTCAAGCCCGGCGCCCTGCTCATCAACACGGCGCGCGGGGAATTAATCGATCAGGAAGCTCTGGCGGAAGCCCTGACGCAGGGACAACTCGGCGGCGCGGGTCTGGACACGCTGTCGCCCGAACCGGTCCGCGCGGACAACCCCCTGCTGCGGCTGCCGGACGCCTGCCGCTACAAGCTCGTCTTCTCGCCGCACATCGGCGGCACGACAAAGCAATGCTTCCTGCGCGCGCACCGCGACGTCTGGCAAAACTTTCTGGACGCCGCCGCCGGACGCAAACCCAAGAACATCGTGAACGATTGGGCGTGACGCCGCAGAACCCGCGGCAGGATCTCAGCGCGGTTTGACTACGGGCATATCGCAGCAGTCTAAAACGCTCCTCGAAAGCGCGAAGCATGTAAGCCCCGCCGCGAGTTCCCAGACCGCGAGGATGCCGAGGCAGACGAGCGGACCCCAAGGATCGGCGACGAACGCGAGCGCGAGGAAGCCGAGGCCAAGGCCCGGCAGCATGACGAGCAGCACCGCCACGAAATAGAGGAACAGCAGCAGTCCCGCGCTGAGGTCGACGCCTGTGAGGCGCATAAAGAGATAGTTGACACCGAGCAGCAGAAAGGAAAACAGGACGTACACCGCGGCGCAGGCGGCTGTGAACAGGGGATTTTCACCCGAGATCGCGCCCGCGACGCCGAAGACCAACAGGCTCTCGACGAGCACCTTGAATGTGATTTCCAGATTGCTCCACACGATCTTCGAGAAAGAGCTTTCGGGAATCAGATAGATATAGGGCATGTACAGCTCTTTCAGCCCGCGCCCCGTGCCGATCATGAAGATCTGCATCCACATCAACACCTGTAGGATTATGGGCAAGGCGGCGCCGTCGCTGTTTCGCAGGAACACGGCGAAGAGCGCCGCGCCCGCGACAGTCAGAATAGACGCCAAACCCCAAAGCCCGAGCCTGTTCGCGCGAAAGGATTCCCGCAGGTGCTTATAAAAGACAGCGCGCGCCCCCGCGCCGCCTATGCCCGTCCCCGCGACCCGGATCTTCGCGGACGAGGACATCTCGGTATTGATCTGCCCCTCGGCAAGGTTGCGCTTCTTTTCAAAGGCCGTTTCCGCCGCGACCAGCACGTCCTCATAATAGTCGGGTTTTGAGAGCGCGATGTACGCGAGCAGCGCGGCGAGCGCCGCGACGCTCAGCCCGAGGAACAGGAAGCCGCTCGCCGCCTCCCCCTCGAGCAGAAAAACCGTGCCGGCGGATACCCAGCCCATGACCGGCGTCCACGCGAAGACCGAGGAACGTATCACGTCCGTCAGGGCGGCGGCCACGTCCGCCGCGCCCACGAGTTCCGTAAGGCAGCGGACCGCGAGCGGCAGAAGCGCCGCGACGCAGATCAGCCGCACCGCCGTCTTGCGCGCGGGCCGCCCGTTCGTCGCGCTGTATAGGACGAGCGACAGCGTGAACAGCAGGACGCAGGCCAAGATGAAGCCGCACAGCAGGAGCAGGACGGCGCCGAAGCGCAGGCCGAACATCGGCCCGAGCGAATTGACCTGAAACAAGATGAAAAAACCCGTGACAAAGGCTGTTTTCGTCATGCGCACAAGCCCGTACAGCAGGCCGGCGCGGGAATCGATCGGCGACACGAACAGCAGATTGACGTCCTCCATGCCGAAGATCGCGTTGCCGTTCGACAAGCCTTTCTGCACGGAAATCACGGCGAACAGCAGGATGAAGAGAAAGAACGCGCCCCGGAGCCACGCGATGTCGAAAAACTCCGCGCGGGCGCCGCGCGAGACATTCGACAAAACGACCATGCCCACCAAGAACACAATCAAAATCAGATACGGAATCAGCTTCGCAGGCTTGCGCAGCACCTCAAGGAATCCGTTTTTGACGCTCATCGCGACCAGATAGACGAGGCCCCTCACGGCGTTTCCGCGCGCGCTTCCGCGCCCTCCGTAATCGAAAAGTACATCTCTTCGAGGCTCTCCCCCGCCCGCATATCCGTGCGGCGGCACGCGCGGGCCACGCGACCGCTCGTCATGATATAGGTCACATCCCAATTCTCTTCTATGCTCTCTATAATATGCGTACTGACGAGCATGGCGCAGCCGCCTTTCTTCAGATCGGCCATGGCGGATTTAAGCTCCCGTATGCCGTGCGGGTCGAGACCGACCAGCGGCTCGTCGAAGACGACGGCCTTGGGATCGGGCAGCAGCGCGCAGCACACGCTGAGCTTCTGCTGCATACCCTTGGACAGCTCCTTGCCGAGCTTCCGCTTCTTGTCGTCCATCTCAAACCGGGACAGCAGCGCCTCGGCCCGGCCCGCCCAGTCCGTAAGCCTGTAGGCTTTGGCAATGAACTCCAGATGCTCCGACACCGTGAGCATGGGATAGAGGGCAGGAAATTCCGGCACGTAGCCGAGGAGCCGCTTGGCCTCCCGCGTCCGGTTCTCATAGCCGCCTATGGTGATGCGGCCGCTGAAGCGCAGCAGACCGCAGACGGATTTGATGATCGTGGACTTGCCCGCGCCGTTCGGCCCGAGCAATACCGCCGTTTCCCCCGGCGCGACGCCGATGCTCACGCCGTCGTTCGCAAGCAGCTTACCGTATCGTTTTGTCACATTTTCCGCACGTATCATACGCTTCGTCCCTCCCGGGCGGCTTGCGCCCTCTTGTTCCCGATGTGAAATACTATACAGCAATTCGGCGCTTTGCTCAAGCGTTTTTTGCGACGTAAAAGGGGAGCTTGCAGTTCAGGTGTTACTGCTCAGATACTTCAATCGAAACTACTCAAACGCCGCGATAATTTCGTTCAGATCGGGTTCTGCCGGACTATTTGGCTCCCGGAACGTACTCGAAGCTACGTGAGGAAGCCAATATAGGCCGGCAGGTTCCGAGATGGGCGAAATTTGCGTGGTGGGTGAGTAGTAA
>JAITAX010000074.1 GCA_031283865.1 Eubacteriales Family XIII. Incertae Sedis bacterium | reverse complement strand
TCCTGAGACTTCAAACCCGCCGCGTAATTCCCGCCGACTTTGGCCTGCCCCGTTCCGCCGACGACGGAACGCGCGTATTCATCCTCGACGAATATGCGCGTGGGCGCCAAACCGCTCTTGTAATACGAGCCGACGGGCGACAGGATGATCGCGAAGCTGTACTGCTTGGCGGGGCGCACGCCGAGAAAAGGCTCCGTCGCGAAGATAAAGGGCCTGATGTAGAGCGAAGTCCCGTCCCTGTTCGGCACCCAATCGCGCTCCACGTCCACGAGCTGCTTGATCGCGGCGACGAACAGATCCCCGTCTATCTGCGGGATGCAGAGCCTGTCGTTCGTGGCGTTCGTGCGCTTCGCGTTCATGTCGGGGCGAAAGAGCCGTATGGCGCCGTCTTTCGTGCGGTAGGTCTTCAGGCCCTCAAACATCGTCTGCGCGTAGTGCAACACCGCGGCGGCCGGTTCGATGTGGATGGGACCGTAGGGTACGATCCGTCCGTCGTACCAACCCGCGTCGCGGTCGTAGTTCATGAGAAACATGTGGTCCGTGAATACGGTTCCAAATTCAAGGCTGTCCGGATTGGGCTTTTCCTTGGGTTCATGCGTCCTTGTAATGGGAAAATCGTAGTTCATATCCGCCTCCTTCAAACGGCCGGAAACCGCGTCGGCGGCTTCCCGACCGGCGCGCAACGTCAAGCCGCATCGACGTCATTCAAATTTCATCTTATATTTTCGGATCAAATCCGCACGCAAATCCCAAAGGGGTTGCGAAAGGTCCACATAGTAATCGGCCGGGTTCTCAAAGCGCAGCGATTCCTCCCAGAGGGTATCGATCTGCTCCTTGCAGTACGCCCGGATCTCCCCGATGGCGGGGCAGCTGTACACGCGCTTTCCGCCGTCGAATATCCGTTCCTGCAAATCTTTTGCGTAAAAATTGTCAAGGCGCTTGCGTTTCCACGTGAACGACGGATGGAAGATCTCGTAGCCGTCGCCCTGCGGCGGCGCCTCATGCGCCAGCGCGATGATATCCGCTTTCACCTTGCCCGTCTGCCGGCAGAACAGCCTGTACACCTTTTTGACGCCGGGATTTGTGATCTTCTCAACATTCTCGCTGATTTTCATGCGCGGCTCGATCCGCCCGTCCGTTTCGACGGCGGCCAGCTTGTACACACCGCCGAACACGGGGTCCGACTTGGAGGTGATCAGCCGTTCGCCGACGCCGAAGCTGTCAATCCGCGCGCCCTGAAGGATGACGTCGCGGATGATGTACTCGTCCAGCGAGTTGGAAACGACGATGAAGCATTCGGAAAGCCCCGCCTCATCCAGAATGCGCCGCGCCGTCTTGGACAGGTAGGTGACGTCGCCGCTGTCGAGACGTATGCCCATCTGCTTGGGCCTGCATTCCTTGAACACGCGAATCGCGTTCGGTATCCCGGATTTCAGGACGTTGTACGTGTCCACGAGCAGTATGCAGTTTTCGGGATAGAGTTCCGCGTAGCGCCGGAAAGCCTCGTATTCGTCGTCGAACATCTGCACCCAACTGTGCGCCATCGTACCCGTGGCCGGAATGCCGGGATACTGCCGCTCCGCAATCGCACAGGCCGTTCCGACGCAGCCGCCGATGAAAGCGGCGCGCGCGCCGAAGATCGCCGCGCTCGCGCCGTGCGCGCGCCGCGTGCCGAACTCCATGACGGCCCTGCCCGCGGCGGCCCGCACGATGCGGTTCGCCTTGGTGGCTATGAGGCTCTGGTGGTTCACCGAAAGCAGCAGCATCGTTTCGATGAACTGCGCCTGCGCCATCGGACCCCTGACCGTGATCAGCGGCTCGCCCGGAAAGACGGGCGTACCCTCCGGGATGGCCCACACGTCGCATTTAAATTCAAAATCCCGCAGATATTGCAGGAAGCGTTTCCCAAAAATGCCCTTTTGCCGCAGGAAATCGATGTCCTCATCCGTGAATTTCAAATCTTCGAGATAGCCGATGACCTGCTCAAGTCCCGCCGCAATCGCGAAACCGCCGCCGTCGGGTATGCTGCGGAAGAACAGGTCGAAATACCCCGTCTTCTCTGCGGTGCCGCTCTCAAAATAGCCGTTTGCCATCGTAAATTCATAGAAATCCGTGAGCATCGTCATGTTTTCGTGGTCGTACAGCATTCGCCTCTGCCTCGATTTCCGTATTGTTTTTGAGTATGCTATTATTTTACCGGATTTTTTGCCTTTGTAAAGCCGATATCAAGAAATTGCCCGTGTAAGAGCCGGGCGTCGCCGCAATTTCCTCCGGCGTCCCGACGGCGATCACTTCACCGCCGCGGTCGCCCCCTTCGGGTCCGAGATCGATGATGTGATCGGCGCGCTTGATTACCTCCAGATTGTGTTCGATGACGATGACCGTATTGCCGCCGTCCACCAGCTTGTCAAGGACGGTAATCAGCTTGGCGACGTCCGCAAAATGCAGGCCCGTGGTCGGCTCGTCGAGAATGTAGACCGTCTTGCCCGTGCTGCGCTTCGAAAGCTCGGAGGCCAGCTTGACGCGCTGCGCCTCCCCGCCCGAGAGCTGCGGGGACGGCTGGCCGAGCTTGATGTAGCCGAGACCAACCTCTTCGAGCGTTTCAAGCTGCCGCACGATCAGCGGGATATTCTTAAAAAAACCCAAGGCTTCGCTCACGTTCATGTCCAGCACGTCGAAGATGTTCTTGCCCTTGTATTTGACCTCCAGCGTTTCCCTGTTGTAGCGCCTGCCTTTGCATACCTCACACGGAACATAAACGTCGGGCAGGAAGTGCATTTCGATCTTAATGATGCCGTCGCCGCTGCAAGCCTCGCAGCGACCGCCCTTGACGTTGAAGCTGAAGCGCCCCTTGTCGTAGCCGCGCACCTTTGCCTCGGGCATCCGCGAAAAGAGTTCGCGTATGGGCGTGAATACGCCCGTGTAGGTCGCCGGATTCGAGCGCGGCGTGCGACCGATCGGCGACTGGTCTATCGCGATGACCTTGTCCGTATGCTCGACGCCGTCTATGCGCTCGTGCTTCCCGGCCTTGGCGCGCGCGCGGTTTACGTCGTGGGCGAGCGCTTTGTACAGGATCTCGTTCACGAGACTGCTTTTGCCCGAGCCGGACACGCCCGTGACGCAGATGAAAGTCCCGAGCGGGAAGCGCACGTCTACGCCTTTCAGGTTGTTTTCGGCCGCGCCGACGATCGTGAGGGCCGCGCCGTTGCCGGGCCGCCTGCGCTCCGGCACCGCAATGCACTCCCTGCCCGACAGGTAACGGCCCGTGATCGAGGTTTCGCAGGCCTTGATGTCCTCCGCCGTACCCTCCGCTACGAGTTCGCCGCCGTGTATGCCCGCGCCGGGACCGATGTCTATGATGTGGTCGGCGGCGTACATCGTTTCCTCATCGTGTTCGACGACGATCAGCGTGTTGCCGAGATCCGTCAGGCGGCGCAGGGCCGCGAGCAGCCGCGCGTTGTCCCGCTGGTGCAGGCCGATGCTGGGTTCGTCGAGAATGTACAGCACGCCGACGAGACCCGATCCGATCTGCGTCGCCAGTCTTATGCGCTGCGATTCCCCGCCGGACAGCGTGCCTGCGGCGCGCGCAAGGTTCAGGTAGTCGAGGCCGACGTTGATGAGGAACCGCAGCCGCGCCCGTATCTCCTTGAGGATCTGCTGCGCGATAGCCGCGTCTTTCTCGCTGAGCCGCAGGCCGTCTATGAAAGCAAGGCTGTCGCGGATCGACAGCTCCGACAGCGCGGCGATGTTCTTGCCGCCGACCGTGACGGCCAGAACCTCCGGCTTCAAGCGCTTGCCCGCACAGGTCTCGCAGGGGCGGAGGCTCATGTATTGCTCCATCTTCTCCTTGATGTATTCCGATGAGGTTTCGCGATAGCGCCGCTCCAGATTCGGGATGACGCCCTCAAAGGGGTGGTTCATGTGGGATTTTGCACCCGTATTTCTGCTCGTGTAAACGTATTGCAGGCGTCTCTTGCCCGTGCCGTAAAGGAGTTCTTCGCGAAAGTTCGCGGGCAGATCCCGGAACGGCAGCCGCAGGTCCGTCCCATGTTCCGCGGCAAGCGCGTCGATCATCTGCCTGTAGAAGCCGCTAAATTCCACGGATGCGAAGATGTTGCCGAGCGCGCCGCCCGGTATGCTCAGATGTTTCTCTGTAATGATGAGATCGGGGTCGATGTGCCGAATGAAGCCGAGTCCGTTGCAGGCAGGGCAGGCGCCGTAGGGGTTGTTGAACGAGAACATGCGCGGTTCCATCTCCGCAATGCCCTCTCCGTGCTCGGGGCAAGCCAATCTCGTGCTCAAAATGCGTTCCTCTTCGCCCTTGCCGTCTTTGCCGTCTTTTCTTCCGATCAGCGCCGTCACGAGACCGTCACTGCTGTGGGCCAGCGTCAGTTCGATCGATTCCGCGAGCCGGCCCTCGATGCCGGGCTTTAGGATCAGACGGTCCGTCACGATCTCGATGCTGTGCTTGAAGTTCTTTTCGAGCTTGATCTCTTCCCCGTCCAACTCCCGTATCTCGCCGTCCGCGCGCACGCGCGTGAAACCCTCCTTGCGAATGCGCTCCAGCACCTTTTCGTGCTCGCCTTTCCGCTGCCGTATGACGGGCGCGAGCAGCGTCAGTCGCGTACCCTCCGGAAGCTCGAGCAGGCCGTCCGCCATGCGGTCGACGCTCTGCCCTGTGATCTCGCGACCGCAGACGGGGCAGTGCGGCACGCCGATGCGCGCGTACATGAGCCGCAGATAGTCGTGTATCTCCGTCACGGTCCCGACCGTGGAGCGCGGGTTGTGGCTCGTCGTCTTTTGATCTATGGAAATGGCGGGGGAAAGCCCCTCTATGGATTCGACGTCGGGCTTGTCCATCTGCCCGAGGAATTGCCGCGCGTAGGAGGAGAGGCTCTCCATGTAGCGCCGCTGCCCCTCCGCGTAGATGGTATCGAAAGCGAGGGATGATTTGCCCGAGCCGCTCAGCCCCGTCAGGACAACCATCCTGTCCCGCGGGATCCGCACGTCTATGTTCTTCAGATTGTGTTCGTTCGCTCCCTTGATGATCAGATCTTTTGTCATTGTCTGCCTCTTGTCTGTTCTTATTACACCCATATCGGCTTGCGGGAAAACCCAAAAAATGCCGCGCGGTTCTCGGCGACCTCCTA
>JAITAX010000028.1 GCA_031283865.1 Eubacteriales Family XIII. Incertae Sedis bacterium | reverse complement strand
GCAGGCGTATTCCCACATGCTCGATTCGGCCTCCGGTATGAGGATGCGCAGCGGCTGTTCGGCCTCGGGCAAGGCTTCCTTGCCGTTTGCCACGGACAGCACGACTTCGTAGTCCGTCAGGTATTCGTCCCGCAGCACGACGCGGTAGGCGTCTGCGGCGATGAAGTGTATGCGATTGAAATCCGAGGCTTTTTTTCCGTACTGCGCGAGAAAGCTGTCGAGCAGCGGCCCGACGGCTTTCACGGTTCCCGCCTTGGCCGTTTCGCCCGTCGCGGAACGCGAAACGCAAGGAAGCGCCGCAAGCTCGTTCGGCGTCACGGTGAATGCCTCGTCCGCGAGCCCCGCGATCTCAATCGGCGTGTCGCCGTAGGCCGAAAGATCGGCCGTGACGCCTTTTTCGCCGCCGCAGCCGGCCGCCGCCGTCGCCGTGAGGACGAGGAGCGCGGCAAGGCGCACAAGCAAGCGCGTCACATGCCCTGCCGCAGGCGTTTCCCCCTTATCGCAGCCGCCGTAAGCGCAGGCTGCGCGCGCGGTTTTGCGCATCGCGTCTCTCCCCCGCAATTCCCGTGGATAAGCGTCTAAGCATTATTGTAACACGTTCTTTTTCAAAAGTATGTTGCCCGGGCAACATTTTTGAAATAAATTCGAAATCTTGCGCATCGATAAAACGCTTGACTTTCGCAAAAAAATCAATATAATGAGTAATTAGTAAAACGTATTAAGTAATCAGTAAAACATACTGAGTAAATTGTTCGGAGGGTCTATGTTCACAAGAACATCGGTGTCGCAGCTTGTGAAAAGGCTGGAGGAACCGCGCCGGTTCATTCAGATACTCGTCGGGCCGAGGCAGACGGGCAAAACGACCGCCGTTGTGCAGGCGCTCGCAAAGCTGATGGCGCCGCAGCGCTTTATAAGTGCGGACGATCCGCATCTCGTTTCGGCGGAATGGCTTCGCAATGAGTGGGAACAGGCGCGCGCGCTCGCCAAATCCGGCGAGGCGATCCTCGCGGTGGACGAGATACAGAAGCTGAGCGAATGGTCATCCGTCGTCAAGCTCCTTTGGGATGAGGATTCGAGGCTTCGCACACCCCTGAAAGTCGTTCTCACCGGCTCGTCCGCATTGCTTTTGCAGAAAGGCCTTTCGGAATCCCTGATGGGCCGGTTCGAAATCCTGTATTCGCCCCATTGGAGCTATGCCGAATGCAGGGAGGCTTTCGGTTACAGCCTTGATGACTTCCTGTTTTTCGGAGGCTATCCCGGCGCGTCCTCTCTTATCGGAGATGAGCTGCGCTGGGCGCGGTATATGGGAACGTCCATTGTCGAGCCTACGATTTTGCAGGACATTTTGCTGATGGAGGAAATCAGGAAACCCGCGCTGCTGCGCTCGCTTTTCATGCTCGGTTCGGGATACAGCGCGCAGGAGCTGTCCTTTACGAAGATGCTCGGTCAGTTGCAGGACGCGGGCAATACGGTTACGCTTGCCCATTATCTTGAACTTCTCGACAGGGCGAATATGCTTGCCGGGCTTATGAACTACTCCGGAAGTCGGATTCGCACGCGGAAAAGCTCGCCCCGGTTTATGGTATACGATACCTCGCTTATGACCTACGCCGACGGAACGGGCAGGCGGCGTCTGCTCGACAACCCCGCTGATCGGGGCCGGCTGGTCGAGAGCGCGGTGGGCGCGTATCTGCTTGCCCGCGGCAGGGAAGAGGGTTTCGAGGTCTGTTGGTGGCGTGAGCGCGACAGCGAGGTGGACTTTGTCATCAAAAAAGGCGAGCGCCTGACGGTTGTCGAGGTCAAAAGCGGCCGCGTGAAAAACGTGGGCGGAAGCCTCGTTTTCAAGAAATCGTACCCCGAAGCGTTCTCTTTGATCGTCGGAAGCGCCGATGTTGCCTTGGAGGATTTTCTGCTCGGGAAGAGGCCGCTGTTTCTGTGAGTTTTGAAATGGGGAAGATCGCGAAAAAACTGCATATGTACGCCGCCCTCGCGTCCCTTGTCCTCGCGCTCGCCCCGCCGTTCGCCGCCTCTGCGCTCGACGATGACGCGTTCGGCGGCTACGCGGCCGACGCGCTGACCGTAAAGGTCGGCTACTTCGGCGGGCCGTATTACGAGAAAGCCGTGTTTGCGCTCGAGGATCTGTGGGCAATGGAGGTCCTGTACGAGGACTACACGCTGATCGACAACATGCCCTCGGTCGTGATCGATCACGTTGCGGGCGTGACGCTCGCGGACCTTATGGACGCCGCCGGCGTAGATCTCGCGAGCGTGCAGAGCTTCAACTTCTGGACGAACGACAAGCAGGGCGCTTACTATACCTCGCTGACGAAGCGCTTTCTGCTCGATACGCCGCGCTACCGCTACTACAGCCTGCCCGACAACTTTGACTACGACACGGGCGCGGGGAACGCCTACGCGACGGCGGACGCCGCGCGCGTACCGACGGTCCTCGCGCTCGCCGACGATTGGAACCGCGTGCTCGCGGGCGCATCTTTCGGCTCGGACTACCTGCGCCTCGACACGAACACTCGCTTTCGTCTGGTGTTCGGGCAGACGGACGCCCATACGCGCACGGCGTCGAACAGCGCGAAGTGGGTGCATTCGATAGAGGTCACGCTCGGCGGCGCGCCGACGCTCACGATGGACGCGAGCGTTCTGGAGCTGGAGGTCGGCAGCCGGTTCCGCAGCGAAGCTTCCCTTGTCGACACCGATCCCGTGATCGCGGCGAACGCGGAAATCGTCTGGTCTTCGAGCGACGAAAGCGTGGCGAGCGTCGATGCGAACGGCGAGATCACGGTGCACCGGGAGGGCGCCGCGACCGTCACGGCGCGCTTCGGCGACGCGAGCGCGTCCGTTCTCGTGAACGGCAAACAAGGAGCGGGCGCTTCGGACGCGCCGCAGGGCGCAAAAGCTCTGCCCGAGTTGTCCGCCGCGTCCGAGGCGCGGCCCGTCGGCCGGGAGATGTCGATTTTGAATCCGCCGAAAGTCGCGTCCGAGGACGACGCGGGCGGTGTGCAGAATTGGCGGGAGGAGGAGATGGGGGAGACCGCCGCGGAACTGCCGGTCATCCCTGAGGACAATCCCTTGCTCCCCGCGGCCGCGGCGGTCGCGTGCGGCCTGTTCGCGCTCGGCGGCGCAGTGAGATTCGCGCGCTTTAAGGCGGGGCTTCGGCCGGGGAGGGCCGAGCGCGGGATCGTTTGAGCGCGGTCGCGCGGAGGGGTAGAGTCCCCGACCTTCGGCTCCCGACCCGTTGATTATGCTCTGACTGATAGAGTCAGCTTATATTTTGGAGGCAAAGGATGTTTACAGGTGAAAATCTCAGCAATACGCTGCGCGCGGTCGCGTCCGCGCTCCAAACGCCCGTGATCGCGATCTTGCTGCTGCTCATGGCGGTGACGCTGTTCATGCTCGGCTCGCTCGTCGTCGAGGCTTTTACGGAACGCGCCTATCTGCGCGCGCGCTTGCCGGCCTTTGCGGACGCGCTGCGGGAAAGCGGCGCGACGGAGGCGGTGATCGAAGACAGCGGCTTGCCCGCGCGACAGAGGCGCATCCTCTCGGAGTTGACGAAGCATCCCGCATTAAGCCCCGCCATGCGCGAATCGCTTGCCGTGCGCCTCGTGGCCGCGGAGCGCGCGCGCTGCGAGGGGCTTGTGCGCATCACGGATCTGATCGCGCGGCTCGGTCCGATGTTCGGGCTTTTGGGCACGCTGATTCCCCTCGGCCCCGGCGTCATCGCGCTCGGGCGCGGCGATACGCACACGCTCTCGCTCTCCCTGCTCACAGCCTTCGACACGATGATCGCAGGCCTCGTTTCGGCGGCCGTCGCTTTCGTCATATCCGCCGTGCGCAAGCGGTGATACGCGTCATACATGGCCTCGATGGAGATGGCGACGGAATGCGTTCTGGAGGTCGAGAATGAAAAGACGCTTTAGCGCGAATCGCTTCG
>JAITAX010000068.1 GCA_031283865.1 Eubacteriales Family XIII. Incertae Sedis bacterium | reverse complement strand
GCGAACATCGGCAAGGTGACGACAAAGGGCATGGACATTTCCACCGTCAGCGCGCCGTCGCGATTCAGCATATTCAGAAGGTCGGTAACGACAAGCGTGCCTGCGAACTCAACAAACAGTCCCAAAACCCATCCGACGGGAATGGCGATTGCGCTCAAAAACATTCCCTCATATACGATCATTTGGGCGATCTGCCGCTTTGTCGCGCCTACGCTTTTCAGTATGCCGAATTGCCGCGTGCGCTCGCCCGCGCTTACGCGGAACGCGTTGGACGCGACGATAACGGACGCGAATACGATAATCGCGCCGAGTAACAGGCCGAGCGCGGTCATGGCCGCGGTCAGGGCCGCGCTGTAGCTGTCGATGCCGAACGCGGTTTTGACGGCGAGCCTCGCGCTTGCGACAAAGCCGCATACCGCCGTCAGCATGGCCGCAGACAGCGCGATGCCCGCAAGCGTCCAAATTGTGCGCTTGCGGTTGATTTTTAGTTGGCTGTACGCCAATCGCGCGGTCAGTTTCATGCGCGCAGCCTCTCGTCGCGGAGGATTTTGCCGTCGCAGATCGTGATAACGCGGTCGGCTTGGAGCGCAATCGTCTCATCGTGCGTAATAATCATCAGCGTTTGCCTGTCGCGCTTGTTCGATAATTTCAACAGGTCGATAACCTCCCGGCTCGATTTGCTGTCGAGGTTGCCCGTGGGTTCGTCGGCGAGAATGACGGCGGGGTCGTTGATGAGCGCCCGTCCGATCGACACGCGCTGCTGCTGGCCGCCGGAAAGCTCGTTCGGCAGGTGTTTCGCCCTGTCGGTCAGATTTATGGTTTCGAGAATCGCCGCGAGTTTCGCGTCGTCCGGCTTGCGGTTATCCAAAAGGCGCGGCAGACTGATGTTTTCCTCAGCGGTAAGCGTTGGGATCAGGTTGTAGAACTGATAGACAATCCCGATGTTGCGGCGGCGGAAAATCGCCGTTTCGCTCTCGTTCAGCCTGCTTATTTCGTTGCCGTCGATGACGACCTCGCCCGAAGTCGGGCGGTCAACCCCGCCGATCAGGTGCATGAGCGTGGATTTGCCGCTCCCCGAAGCGCCGACGATTGCAACAAACTCGCCTTTCTCGACGCTGAACGATACGTCGTCCAAGGCGACGACCCGGGTATCGCCCTTGCCGTATGTTTTTGTCAACCCCTTGACTTGCAAAATGTCCATCGGTTCGCCCTCCCAAATTCAATTTTGGCGCCGTCCAAAATGGAAGCGCCAAGGGCGCACTTCCATTGTCGAACGCACGGTTGCGGGAGGCTAAAGACCTTGCCCGCCGCCGTTCAATACGGCTATTCTAACAAACCAATGTGACTTTCAGGTGACTGAAAGCGCCGCGAAAGTGACGGTTCTGTCACTTGGCGTTTGACGCAGCCGAACTTCCGCGCGGGACCCGCTACTTCGCCCACTCGAAGCTGTCCGCGATGGCCTTGGCCGCGAACGTTATGTCTGCGGCGTCCCTGTCGTGGCAGTCCGTTTCCGTGATTAAGATGTATTTGTAATCGCCGACGATGTAGTACATCCTGACCGTTCGGCCCGGCCCCTCGTATTCGATGGTGAACGTGTAGAGCATGTAGCCTTTCGCCGTGGTCGAGTCGTCGCCGAAGAGGAAGCCGGCGTCGGGATCGTTCGACACCTGCTTCAAAAGCTGCCGATAGATGCCGTCGCGAAAGATCT
This sequence comes from Eubacteriales Family XIII. Incertae Sedis bacterium, assembly GCA_031283865.1. GTDB lineage: Bacteria > Bacillota > Clostridia > Peptostreptococcales > Anaerovoracaceae > JAITLA01. The sequence continues at coordinate 7,471 of JAITAX010000068.1, read as the reverse complement.
GGTGATCGCTCTCCGCGTAGCGATGCCGGCCGCTCTCGACGGAGATGTTGCTGACGGTCTTGCCGGGGTTTTGTCCCCGCCTCAGATAGTAGTACCTGTCGTTTTGCGAGAGTTCCGCCGATTCAACCCAATTGATCGTCGTGCTGTAGGCGCCGAAAGACTTCATGTAGGAAATCGCGTTCTCCTCCGTGTAGTCCGCGGTTGTCGCAATCGTGACGGACCACGCCGCCGCATCCCATTGCACGCCGAAATGCAGGATTCTTCCCAGATCCCGCAGCTTGCAATAGTTGTATCCGCCGATGTTGTACGCATTCAAAACGACGGGCGTGTCGTTCAGCAGGACCTTTGCATCCGCCGGCGTCAGGGCCTTTGCCGCGCCGTCCCCCGCGGACATCTCGCCGCCGACAGCCGTGTAGGCTGCGCCGGTCCGCAGCGCGACCGCGCCGGCCGCAGCGTCCCACTGCACTTCAAACTGCTTTGCGCTGCCGCTGAGCGCGTAAGCCACGTCGCGCAGCTTAAAATAGTTATTCCCATTGATGTTGTACGCGTCAAAGGATTTTGAAACGCCGTCCACGAATACGCCTGCCGTCGTGGGCACGGCCTGATCGGTCGCGAAAACAGCGATTGGAAACGAGGAAAACAAAATGGGAATGATTGCAAGCAAACCGCATTTCACGTTGAATCTCATATCGATAATCAAAACCTCCTGAACGGGAATGTATACCGATACCAGTATATACCGTCGCGCGCGCGCGCGCAAGATATAAAATTTTCAACCTTGCGGGCGTGAACCTTGCGGGCGTTGCGCACAAGGAAATTTGAGGAACAGCCGCAAAGTCCCTTGCAAGCGCACGTGTTTTGTGGTAGAATCAAAAAGCGTTCGACGGGGAAAGCGCAGCGCCGCGTTCCTTTTCGGACGGAACCGCATCGAAAAACAGGAGGTGTCTTTATGAAGATTACATTGATGATACTGCTCGCGCTGGCGAGTTTGGTGCTGATCGGCAGCATACTGCTCCAATCGGGCAACAGCGCGGGCCTCTCGGGTGCGATCGGCGGCGGCGCGGAACAGTTGTTCGGCAAGAAGAAAAGCAGGGGTTATGAAGCCATACTGAGCCGAATCACCACGGTCGGCGCAATCGTCTTCATCGCGGCTTCCTTGGCGCTTGTGGCGCTGGATCGCTGAGTTCGGCCGCCGCGCGGAAACCCCGTCAGTGAACCCTCTTCGGTCCGCGCTTCGACCCGGCGAACGCTTTCGCACCCTCGCCGGGCGCGGGTCCCGCGCCCTTATCCCCCGTGCCGAACAGCGGCAGGGCATCCACGAAATCCTCATCCGGCGTCTCAGGCATACTGTCGGCGGCAGCTTGAAGCCGGCGGGAGAGGGTCTTATTTCCGAGTTGTCCGAAGAGCCGCGCGAGATTTTCCGTCGTCTGTTTCGATTTGTAGCCGCAACTGCGCAGGCGCATGAAGCAGTGCAGCGCCATCGCGTCCATCCCCTTGCTTTCGTAGATCTTCGCCCCCTGCTCCAGCGCGATCAGGTGCGTGATGTGGGTCGCAATCTTGTCGTCGGACTCTATCGCCGCCTCGAAAGCGTCCGCCGTGAGCGAGACGAATCGTTGCTTGTCGCGCTTCTTGAAATCGTCGAAAGCCTGCCCCGTCCGGCGGAGATCGTCTATGTCCACATATTCGTCGTAGATCGCTATATGCCGATCATACAGCGCCTTGGCCTCCGCCGCGACCCGCTCCGAGCCGCAGTGCGTGAGGGCCTGCAGATGGTTCAGCAGATTTTGATCTATCCTGTACGCGTCCATCGCTTCTTTCACGCGAAGCAGCGCGTTTTCAAACTCGCCCGTTCGCAGCAGCGAGATCATCAGAAGCTCCCGCGACGTGGCATTCTCTTCGTCCATTCCATAGAAATAATCCGAATGCGGCACCCTTGAAAACAGGTCGTTTTCAACGAAATACTTGCCCTCTGCCATGAAGCAAACCCCCGGCGCCTGCGAGAACATTTCCAAGAAGACGGAGGCTTTCTCCAAACCTGCGAGAAAGGCGATGTTCTTGTAATAGCTGTACAGGACGCTCGGTATGTACAGCGCGGCCGGCGCCACCTGCTCGCCCGCGTTGTACGCCTCCATGATCGCGCGGCCCGCGTCGGTGAGCTTCTCCTTATAGCGCTCGCAGAGCGCCGGATCGCCGGAGCAAAATACGGCGAAGAAGATCATGTCCGGTATCAAATTCGGATCGCCGTTGTCCTCTTCGAGGGACAGCGCGCGCTCGATGGCCTCTTCATAATTGCCGTTCAGGATCAAGAGCTGCAGGAAATGCTTTTTTGCCGCGACGCCGAGCTTGATCTGCTGCATTACGTAGTAGGAGAAGATCACTTGTAAGCCGTCGTGCTGCAGGCCCTCCGCGAGGGCGTGCGCCTTGACGGGTACGCTGTAATCAAAGAGCGTGTTCAGGAAGAGGATGATCTCCGATTCCGGCTGGCCCTTTATGCAGGAAAACAATATGGAAAAGGTCTTTTCTTCAAATACATCCGTGACTTTCATGCGCGCCACACAGTATTCAAAGGCTTTCGCGAGCCGGCCGCGCGTCCATTCTATGCTTGCGGCTCTGGAACAGAGGAAGCAGAAAGAGCGGATCGATTCGCTGTCGTGCCGCGGCGATTTCGCGTCAAAACCCTGCAATACCGCGTCGACGCCCTCCAAAAACAGATCCTCTTTCATGTCGAAGCTCGCCTGATACAGGAGTTCGATGATGTCCGTGCCGCCGTAATCGGGCAGCAGCTTCTTCATGAGGCCCACGAGGTTCTCCCGGATATCCCTGCGGCTCACGTCGTATCGCTTGATGAAAGCCACGCGGATGCCGAGGAAAAAATATGTGGAGGCGAGCGTGAAAAAATTCAACATCTCCTTGATCCGCTTGGGCTGCCTGTGCAGGGCAAAAAAACTCTCCAGCGCGCCGTCGAAGTCATTCAGAAATATATTCTCGCGCATGAGGTAAAAGTCGGTAAGGGGGCGATGCGAACCCTGCTCTTCAAGCTCGCGCTCGGCGGCTTTCTTCAGCATCTCCATGTTTCTCTTGGCTTTCTGCGGCAGGAGCGCAGGCGAGTAGCCGGAGTGGTTGACGTTCAAATCCAAAGCGTAGCGGGTATTCAGGTAATTCCCGTTGGCGTGCCGCAGCGATTCATGGATCGGATCGAAATAGGCGATGTCCGGCGCTTTCTTGAACACGTATGTGCCGAACAGCTCATTGATCGCGACGCCCGTGGCCGTGTCGATGTCCGTCAGCTTCAGCGCGACAGCCTCCGCGTGCGGGAATTTCAATTCCTGCGCAATGCGGTCGCGATGGCGCTTGCCAAAAGGAGGCTCGAACCACATGTCCGCGTCGGGGCAGATGACGACATCCCCCGTAGAGAAAGAAATGGCGTAATTCCGCGCGGCCGCAAAGTCGTCGATCCACTCGAAATGCTCCACGCGCGCGCCGAGCGCAGCCGCGACCTCAACCGTCCTGTCCGCAGAACCCGTGTCCACCACGATCATCTCATCCACAAAATCTTTCACGCTGTTGATGGAGCGCGCGATGTTAAATTCCTCGTTTTTTGCAATCCAGCACACGGAGATCTTCATATATTCCCCCATTTAGTTTTGATTGAACCTTTGAGCAGCAACATGGGGCATGAGGCCCGGTATGTCCCCGTATCCTTGTCTTGATGTATGCGTATGCGATATGTTTTTTCCATTTTTCCTCCCGCGGGCGCAAACTGAAATCCGCAAATCAATTATACATCAAGGCAGACGCAATATGCAAGCGCATTTCGCCTATTGGAAAAACAGCGTCGCAAGGAGGGGGTTACAGTTCAGACCTCTTGCAGAATTTGCTTATTTCGGGGCCGGGGGCTTGGTGTTTTGCAATTCGCAATTCACAATTCATAATGCACAATTGATTTCGGGCAGGCTGACTACGCGCTCGCAGACGCGGCCCGCCAGAGCGCGGTTGTGCGTAATCACGAGCAGGCCAAGGCCGCGCCTTTCCGTCGCGCGCAAGAGCAGTTCCCAGATCTGCGCCTGCGTAATCACGTCGAGCATCGTGCTGATCTCGTCGCAGACGAGGAATTTCGTCTGCGGCGCGAGCGCGCGGGCGATGCAAAAGCGCTGCAGCTCGCCGCCCGACAGCTCGCCGGGCCGGCGGGAGAGCCATGCGGACTCTATCCCCATCGCCGCGATCATGTCCGCGTCCGGCGTATAGGCTTCGCACAGGATCTTCGACATCCTGTGCCGCGGATTCACGGACAGCTCGGGATGCTGGCCGATGAGCTGCACAGGACAAAATCCTTTTTTCGGGAGAATATTCCCATTCCACAGAACCTTGCCCGCCGAGGGTTCGAGATAGCCCGAGAGGATCCGCGCGAGCGTGCTTTTGCCGCAGCCCGACGGACCCACGAGGGCGACGCGCTCCCCCGCGCCCACGCGCAGATCGACGTCCTCCAGAATCGGAGGCTCGCCTTTCGCGTATCGAAAAGACAGTTGCTTTGCCTCAAGTCGCATGTATGCAGCGCACCTCCCCTCCGCGCAGCGCGCGCATGGCGACCGCGCCCGCGCAGGCATTTGTGCGCTCCGGGCAGCGGTCCGCGAACAGGCAAGCCTGCGGCGGCCGGCCGGCATAGGGCTGCGCGCCCGCAATCGGTTTGAAAGCGTTCTGCGGCAGCGCGTCGAGGAAAGCCTTGCTGTACGGATGCCTGAGCGCGTCCCGCCCCCGCTTGAAATCCTCTGCCGGCGCAATCTCCGCCGTCGTTCCTGCGTAGAACACGGCAATCCGGTCCGCAACGTGCAGCGCGAGATCGATGTCGTGCGTGATGAGCAAGACGGCTGCGCCGCCGTCGGCGAGCTGCCTGAAATGCCGCAGGGTTTCCGTCGCGGCCTCCGCGCCGAGGCCCGGCGTCGGTTCGTCCGCGATGATCAGCGCGGGCCTTGCGACGACGGCCGTCACGATCAGCACGCGCCGCGCCATTCCGCCCGAAAGCTGAAAGGGGAAGAGCCTTTCGACGCGGGGTTCAAGGCCGTAGCGCGCAAAGGCCGCGCGCGCCGCCCGCTGCGCTTCCGGGCCGCCGCCCGCACAGGCGGCCTGTTTGCCCACGCGCATGAGCGGATCGAGATAATCCACGGACTGCGGGATCAGCGCGATCTCCGTTCCGCGGTACTTCCGCTGCAGTGCGGGCGTAAGCGTCTCGCCCTTGTAGAGGATCTCGCCCTCCGTCACGGCATTCGATGGCAGTATGCCCAGAACGGCGTGCGCGAGCAGGCTCTTGCCGGCCCCGCTCGAGCCGACCACGGCCACGATCTCCCCCTTTCGCACATCCAAGCTGAGCGAGCGGATGACGCGCAGCGATTCCTTGCGCAAGCCCTTTCGGTACATGCTGAAAGATATTTGCAATTCCCGCACCGCCAATACAGGCGTATCTTTCGAAGTCAATGCGCGTCCCTCCTATTCGTTCCCGCTGTCCGGGTTCAGCAGCCTCTTCAGATTCTCGCCGATCACGTCAAAGAGGATGACGGCGATGATTAGCATCAGCCCCGGGAAGAGCGCGAGCCACCACTTCCCCGTCGCGATGTGCCGCATAGATTCCGCGAGGATCACGCCGATCGCCGGCGTTTCGGCGGGCAGGCCGAAGCCGAGAAAGGTGATCGACGCCTCGTGCATGACGGCGTGCGGGAAGAGCAGCACAAGCCCGACGATGTACACGGGGAGGACGTGGGGCAGCATGTGGTCCCACGCGACGCGGAAACGCGACTTGCCCATGCGGTAGGCCGCCTGCACGTAGTGCGTTGTGCGAAGCTGCAGGACCTCCGCGCGCACGAGCCGCGTCAGCTCCGGCCAGTGCGTGAGCGCGACGCCGAGCAGCACGCCGCGCGCGCCGCGACCGAGCATGTAGGAGATCAAGATGAGCAGCACGAGGTGCGGCAGGCCCATGCAGCAGTCCACGCACAGCAGGATGAATTTGTCGAAACGCCCGCCCGCCGTCGCGGAGGCGACGCCGAACACGAGGCCGATCACGGAGCTTACCAGCGAAGCGATCACGCCGATCACGAGACTTACAGACAAACCCTTGACGCAGCGGAAGAACATGTTGCGGCCCATGAAGTCGGCGCCGAACAGGTACTTGCCCCCCGGCGGGGTGAATTTATCGGCGTAATGCACGGCATAGGCGTCCGGGGACATAAACAGGCCCCAGACGAATACGCCGAGCAGGTAGATCGCTGCGACGGCGATCAAGACGGTCACGCGCGTCCGCGTGTTCAGAGCGAAGCGCGCGCGCGTCCCTTTTCGCTCAAACATAGTCGCCTCCCTCCCGCAGCCTCGGATCGACGACGCCGTAGAGGATGTTCGCGATCAGATTGCCCGAAAACACGAACAGCGCGCTGATGAGGGCGATGCCGAGCAAGAGCGGCGCGTCGCCGTTCAGGGCGGCGGCCGTCGTCGCCGTCCCGACGCCGGGATAGGAAAAGACCGTTTCCGCGAGCGCCATGCCGCCGAACAGCTCACTGAACGACGAGAATTGCAGGGTCACGGCGGGCAGCGCCGTGTTGCGCAGGATATGCCGGAACACGAGCTGCCGGTCGCTCTCGCCGCGCGCCCGCGCGAACAGGATGTAGTCGCTGTTCATGATCTCGATCAGCTTCTGCCGCGTGAAGAGCGTGATCTTGCCTATGCTCACAATCGTGAGTGTGAACAGCGGCAGGATCAGATGATGAATCCTGTCGCCCAAGGTGATCTCCGAAACGAGCTTGCCTGCGGGAACCGCCATGCCGAAAGGGAAGAGACCGAGTTTCACCGAGAAGAAGCTGAGGATCAAAAGCCCCAGCCAGAATGTGGGCGCGGACTGCAGGACGAGACAGAACAGCTTGATCCCCCTGTCCGCGAGTCCGCCCCGCCGAAAGCCCGCGAATATGCCCGCGGCGTAGCCGAGCAGACCCGAGAAAACCCACGCGAGCAGCATCAGCACGACGGAATAGGAAAAGCGCTCCCCGATCACGCTGCGCACGGGGCGCTTGTAGGTGACGGACATGCCCAAATCGCCGTGCAGCAGGTTCTTCACCCAGGTCGCGTAGCGCGCGGGCAGGGGCGCGTCAAGGCCCCAGTGCCGCGCGATTTCCGCCTTGGCCTCCTCTGAAAGCGTCGATTCCGCGCCGACATAGGACAGGAGCGGATCGATCGGCGCCTTGACGATCAGCGTGAAAGACAGGATGCTCACGAGAAAGAGCAGCAGCAGCATCCTGCCCGCGATGCTCGCAATGTATTTCGGTCGGGCCGTGTGCATGGTTACTCCTTTAAATTTTTATTTCAATACCCAATCTTTCATATTGCAAATAATAGGCGAACCGTGGCCGTGCGGATGCGGTATCTGCGTGGCGACGGAGATGTCCAGCCTGTCCGCGACGAAGTAGCAATGCTCGATGTTGACGATGTAAAGATA
>JAITAX010000065.1 GCA_031283865.1 Eubacteriales Family XIII. Incertae Sedis bacterium | reverse complement strand
TAATATTGATGATTGCGAGACTGGTGACATCTGGATTCGGGCCGGAATGGATTTCACCGCCCGTAATATTGACTTCGCTTGTTTCGTTGCCTACGGTAATCCCCAAACTTGCATAGTTTGTTTCCAACTTGCCGCCGGTGAAGTTCAATTTGCTCCCCACCGCATTCATCCAGATGCGTCCGTCGATCAGGCCGCCGTTTATGTTGATGATCCCGTTCTCGGCCGCGCATCTGACGGTACACATGTTCGCCAAGGTACTCTCGCTTCGCAATGTTCCGCTCTGCAAGGTGAATGTCGCGCCGCTTCCGGCAAGGCGAATGCCTGCGTGCGCTCCGAAAGAAAGTACGCCGCTTTGATGATCCGAACTGCTGTCTTGCACTGTCAGATTCCCGCCGGAAAGCAGGATACTGTATGTGTTGTCAACGGGAATAGCGCCGTCAGCGTTTTTTTGATCCGGCACGTCCATCGCCAATGTATGCCCGTTCAGATCTATGACGATCCCGTTTTTGTTGAACTCAAGCGGAACATTGTATGCGGTATCGCTCAAGAGTTTCAGAACATCGTTGTCTTTCAGATACGCTATGGCTGCGGACAAGGAGCGGTAATCTGCGTTTCCGATTTGCGCGACAGGCGGAGCTTCCGCTTCTTTCTGCTCCGTCAGTATAAATGTCAGTGTATAATCCCCGTCCGGTACGGTCATCTTATACGTTGCGATCAGACCGTCGCCCGAGACGCTGAATTTCGATTCATCAGTCAAATCGATGTCTTGTTTGGCTGCGTCTGAGGGCGTATATTCGATATTTGTTATTGCGTAATTTGGCAGAATACTCAATGTATAGGTGACATCTTCGCCTTCATATACATCTGTAAGATTCGGCCGAGCGACGCCGTCTACCGAGGCGATCACGGTCGCGGCGGCAAAGTCGGTTCCGGTGAGGTCTTGCACAAGAACTGTGGATTCGTGCAAAACCCGCGGAGTATACAGGGTATAGCCGTCATATTCTCCACCGGAAATCACTTGTCCGACGCAATTCTCTGCTGCCGCGTAACCTGTACCGGAAGTAGTCATACGGCCTTTGTGATAGCCGCTATAAAGGATGATTTTGGCAGTGTTGCCGTTTGCGTATAGATTTCCATAGAACACACCGCTTTGTAAAAGCGCGGTGGCCCTGGCAGCGCACCTGATTGCGCTATTGCTATTAGTATTCGTGCTATTAGTGTTTCTGTACACACCGCCTTTCACTGTCGCAATTCCGTCCGAACTTACGCTCAAAGGGTAATGTGTCGTTGTAGCTGACGACACGATGACAGTATTGTTGGTTAGAAGCACTTCACCGCCGGTTGCAATACCCGATCCGCGCGCATTTTTGATGACGCTGTCTGAAACAGAACCGTTGGCACCCGCAAATTCAAGCAATGCGAAAGCATCTCCGGAAATAACATCGCGGGTAATATATACATTTTCGATTTCAAACGCCGTATTTGTACCTTTCACGGCTTGCCTTGGGTATGAACCGCAAATATTTATCTTAACATTTTTCATAGTGATGTTTTCTTTTTGAGACACGCTGAAAAGTGCATTTTCCAGCGTCAATAGACCGGCGTTCAATGCAGTATCTTCATCCGTATTTTCTTTGCCGCTCGTGTCCGTTGCGGTTCCCGTAAATGTGCTGTCGAGGATCGTAAAAGTCGAAGCGTTTACAGCCATCGTGACATAGGCATATACCGTTTCGATATCCATACGCAGTTTCAGCGCCTTACCGTTCAAATCCAACGTCACCGCGCCGGTCGCGCCTGAAAACATCTGAACGGTAGCAGAACTTGTGCCGCTCGCGACGGTATACGTCACATCGGTTCCCACCACTTTCAGCGTCACATCGCCTACGATATTCGGATCGTCCACTGCGGCAAAGGCCGTCTGCGCGTCGCTGAAATAATATGTATTATCGGCACCGTCCGTTAACGAAACAGCGTCGTCGTCGCCCAGCGTCGTTCTGTAGAACGATAGGGGCAAACTTACGGTTTCGGAAACGCTGTCAAGTGTTGCGGCAACCTTGACCGTCACGATTCCGCCGTCGGCGCCCGGCGAGGATATTTTGATGCCTTCGCTTGAAATGGCGGCCTTGGAGGATGTTTCCGTTGGGTCTTTGCCGTCCAGAGTGTAATAGACCTCCGACACAGCACTACTGATAGCCGAGGCCGTGACGACAGCCGTGTCGTTTACGTCGTATATGTTCTTCTCATAACTCAAACGCAAGCCGAGTTCGTCCGTCGCTTCCGTTTCCGCGGCATACGCCGGTATCGCGCTCAAAACCAAGGTTGCTGACAGAAACAGGGAGCAGCATTTTTGGGGCAATTTTAAATTTTTCATATTTTTGTATGTACCTCAAAATTTCAATCCCCTGTACTGCCGCAAAAGCAACAGGGGCTGCAAACAAGAAAGACCCGGCGACACAGAAAAGGAAACGGGCGGCGGAATCAACCACCGCTCATTCCTTTACAAATGCCGGATGTCGTGAAATGAGAGCATATAGATCAATCAATCGCCTCAAGATGCAGTGTCGCGGGCATATTATCATGGGGTTCATCGTCAGCGCGTTTGATCTCGAAGATGATGACCGGAGCAAAATCATCCGTCACGACACTGCTCGGACCAGTAACAACCAACTGACCATCTTCGATACCCGCACTGTAACCCACAGTTACGGCTGTGACGTCAACGATCTCTCCTTCTGCAACATACGGACTCCCATAGGGAGGCGTGACCGTAACCGTAGCCGGGGATTCCAGTTCTATCGCAACCGTACTGTAATCATCGTCCGTCGTCACTGTCGCAGGATTGACGAGGAAATCCAAATCATGCGGCGGCGCACCGGAAGGAAGATTGGCTGTCAGCGATGCGGTGTACTCCCCCTCCGCAAGCGCAAACACGCTCACGGCGGACACAGCAGCAATCATCAGAACCGCCATCAAAGTTGCAATAGCTTTCTTGTGCATGGACATAAGTTTCATCTCGAAACTCCTTTCTTTTCGCCTCGCATTCGCAAAGGCATCTTAAAAAAAACTTTTCTCGCCCGTCGGCGTCCGACCGGCTTCATCAAGGGATAATCCCCATTGCAGTCCGTTCGCGTACATCCCCAAATCCCCGGCTCTCTTTTTCATTCTGCTGTGCGAAACGCGCGACATTCGCTGTCGCATGCCCGTTTACGGCCCACATGCTTTTGCGCCCAATTCGGATAGCTGCCGCTAATCGACTGCTTTACCAAGTCCGGTTTGTGCGAGCGGAGGGATCTGTCGGCGATTCCCGCCTCTGATGCTTTCGCTCCCATCCCCGGTTCGTGATGTGTTTGCGGCTTTCGCTTTCGGTTACTTGCCGCCAATTAATTCTCGCTTCTACCGTAACACATGTAAAAAACCTTGTCAATACCCATTTTTTGTGCGGTTAGTGTATGCTTTTTCGCAGATTTTTGCATTTTATCACATTCCCAATGTTTTCAATTAGCACCTCCTAACGGCGAGTTTCGAATATTTTTCGAACTCCCCCGAAAGTGAAACGCAACGATCTTTTTGTTGGTAAAAATACCACGGTTTCTGAAAAAAATTTGCGCGGATTTCTCGATTTTTCGTAAAACCGCGAGTTCCGCCACGCTTTCCGGCTAAGCCCCGATTGTGCGATTGTGCGATTGTGTGATTGTGTGAATTTTGAATTTCTGTATTGACATATAATGCGGCGCGGTGATATTGTAACAGAAGCGAGTACCGCCGATATGCCGGTCCGCGCTTTCGCAATCGAAGTGTTTTGCCTGTGTGACATTTCATGGAAACGACACATAGAGAGGTAGAGACGGTTTTGGGGAACCGACCGGAGACCCGTCCGCAGAGGGAAGCAATGTCCGAATTGAAAAGCATACAAAAAAGATATCTGTACTTTGTTTACCGCTGTGAAAAAGAACACCGCAGCCCCATCCTATCCGAAATCGCAACCGAGTTCGGCGCGGACAAAAGCAACGTGAACAAAATGCTCGCATTTTTGGAAACGCAAGGGTATTTGAGCAAGAAGAGCCGGTTTTACAGCCTGCGCGAAAAAGGACGCGCGGCGCTGTCGCCGCAGGCGGAGCAGGCGGAGATCGCTTGCCTGTGGCTGCGCGGCTCAGGCTTTGACGAACAAACCGTCCGCCTCGAAGCTTTCAACATGATCCTCGCCCTGTCGCCGAAAACGGCGGCGTGGGCAGCCGCTGAGGGTCTCTTTTTGTTCGCCGCGTTCCGGGCGGGCGCGCGGGCGCGCAGGGAGCTGTCCGCGTTCGCAGGGGCCGCGTGGAGGGCTTCGGTCCTCTTCTTGAAGCCGGACGGCGGCTCTGCGGACGGCGGCGGCCCGCGGGACTGCACCGCCGTGCTGAAATCGGGCCGCCTGTATCTGGAACTCCCGTCCAAAGCGCTAAGGCCGTTGCTGTCCGAGTTCGGCGCCGGGTCCGCGCGGGGCGGGCCGGCGCGGTTTTGCTACAGGCCGCGCGGGGCGGACGGGTGGCGCGAGGCCGCTTTTGTGCGCAACCGCCGGCGCATTCCCTTGGATGAAACGGATATCTCGTTCGCGGGCGGGATGCTGCGGGCGCAGGTCCGCGTCGGGCTGCCGGACGACGTGCGCCGCGAGGGGGCCGAAAGCGCGGAGGCGGACTTGCTCTGCACCGTTTGGTTCGATGCGGTTTTTTTGCGGGATAGTTAGCAAGAAGCAACCATCTTGAGAAAGCGAATCTGCCGGCCGGGGGCTTGGTAATGGGCGCGGGGCGCGGAAATCCGTTGCGTTTCACGCAAAGGAGGTGTACAATAGCAATATGACAAGCTTCAAAAATCCATAGCGCGCCGGGCGGCGCACAGAGGGGTTGCGAGGCCCGGCATATGACAAAGCGATCATCCTAAAAGGAGGCCCCATGAGCGATAAGGCCCTCGGCATGATCCGCGTCGCGGCGGTCACGCCCAAGATACGGCTTGCGGATACGAAATTCAACGCGCGGGAGGTCCTGCGCTGCGCGCGAAAGGCGGAGGCGGCGGGCGCCGGCGTCACGCTCTTCCCGGAGCTTTGCCTGACGGGATACAGCTGCGGCGATCTCTTCTACCAGGAAGCGCTGTACCGCAGCCAGTCGGATGCGCTGGAAGAGCTCGTCGCGGAGAGCCGTGTCCTGAAAACCGCCCTGATCGTCGGCGTTTTCCTGCGCGTCGAAAACCATCTGTACAACTGCGCGCTGCTTTTGCAGCAGGGGGAAATTCTCGGCGCCGTACCTAAGTTCTTCCTGCCGAACACGAAAGAATTTTATGAGGCGCGCTGGTTCGCGTCGGGTGCCGCGCTCGCGGGCCGCGTAAAGCGGGCCCGCGTACTCGACCGCGAGACGGCTTTTGGCAGCCTGCTCTTCCGCGGCGATGCGGACGGGCCGGCTTTCGGCATCGAGCTGTGCGAAGACCTGTGGACGCCCGTTTCTCCCGGGGCCGTGCTGTCGCTGAACGGCGCGCTGATCCTGTTCAATCCCTCCGCCAGCAATGAGGTCGTCGGCAAGCCGGCTTTTCGGCGCGCGCTCGTGCAGCAGGACAGCGCGCGGAACATCTGCGGCTACGTCTACGCCTCCGCGGGCGTGCATGAATCCACGACCGACCTCGTTTTCGGCGGCCATGACATCATCGCGGAGAACGGCGTGCTGCTCGCGGAGAGCCGGCTCTTTGCGCGCGAAAGCGCTATGATCCTCTCCGACATCGATTACGAAAAGCTCAGATTCGAGCGCAGCCAGACGAAAGCGATGGCGGACTGCGCGGCCCTGTTCGCCGCGCAAAGCGCCTGCGAAACGGTCCCCATCCGGCCGCTGCGCGTCTTGACCGAATCCGACGAGCTGCTGCGAATCTACGCGAAGACGCCCTTTGTACCCGATGCGCCCGCCGTCGTCGACGAGCGCTGCTATGAGGTCTTCAACATCCAGACAGCGGGCCTCGCCCGCCGTCTGGAGCACGCGGGGTCCGCGACCAAGGCCGTCGTCGGGGTTTCGGGCGGGCTGGATTCGACGCTGGCCCTGCTCGTGTGCGCCGAAACGCTGAAGCTGCTCAAAAGGCCGCCCTCGGATATGATCGCCGTCACGATGCCGGGCTTCGGCACGACGGACGGGACCCGCGCGAACGCCCTCGAACTCATGCGCCTGCTCGGCGCCGACCTGCGCGAGATTCCGATCAGCGATTCCGTGCTGAAGCACTTCGCCGACATCGGCCACGATCCCGCCGTCCGCGATCACACCTACGAGAACGCGCAGGCGCGGGAGCGCACGCAGATTCTGATGGACACCGCGAACCGCGAGGGCGGCATCGTCGTCGGCACGGGCGATTTGTCGGAGGCCGCGCTCGGCTGGTCCACCTACAACGGCGACCACATGTCGATGTACGGCGTCAACGCCGGCATACCCAAGACCCTCGTTCGCTTCGTAATCGCCTGGGTGATGGAGCATCGGCTCGCCGGCGAGACGGAGGAAAAGGACTTCAGCGGCGACAACGCGCGCCTTGGGCGCACGCTCAAACGCATCCTCGACACGCCCATATCGCCCGAGCTGCTGCCGCCCGACGCCGACGGGCGGATCGCACAAAAAACGGAGGATGCGCTCGGACCCTACATCCTCCATGATTTCTTCCTGTACTATACGATTCGCTTCGGTATGCGGCCCGCGAAGCTGCTCGCGATTGCCGCGCGCGCTTTCGCGGACGATTACGACCGCGAAACGATCAAGGGCCGGCTCATCGTATTCTACAAGCGCTTCTTCTCGCAGCAGTTCAAGCGCAGCTGCGTGCCGGACGGACCCAAGGTCGGCACGGTCAGCCTGTCGCCGCGCGGCGATTGGCGTATGCCGAGCGACGCCTCCGCGCGCAGTTGGCTCGCGGACCTCGACGCCTGAGCGCGAAACGGTTACGATTCAAACCCCGCGCCTACTGCCGCCCGAATATCCCCTTGCGCTTTTCGAGCACGCGCAGGAGCGGGTAGCCCGCGCCGTAGCACACGATCATCTCACCGACGCCGACCCACAGCATGTTCACGGGCAGGGAGGCGTTCACGCCGTAGGCGTAGTACAGCATGGCACCTATGATGACCGCGTTGCAGACGATGGGCGGCAGGGGCGCGAGGATGCGCCGCTGCCTGAGCAGAAAGGTCAAGGCAGCCGCCAAA
>JAITAX010000229.1 GCA_031283865.1 Eubacteriales Family XIII. Incertae Sedis bacterium | reverse complement strand
CCCTCGTCCCGGAGGGCGCGGAACACTCGGACGCGATTTTTGTGAATCCCGCGCCGGGGCGCGGCGGGCGGACGGCGGAGAGCCTGTCCGGTCTGCGCAGCCGCTTTTCCGCGTGCATCAAAACGCCGTGGACCGCCGTCACGGCCTTGGACTGTGAGACGATTGTAAGGTCCGCGCCGGGCCTGCGCATACACAAGGTAAAGGCCCTGCCCGTTCCGTCGGAAAACCTCGTCCAAATCGTGGTTAAGCCGTGCAGCGAGGAGCGCTTTCCCGCCTTGCCCGCAAGCTATGTGAGGCGCATTGCGGAACTGCTGGCTTCCCGCAGCATGTTGACCTCCAAATTCGTGCTGGTGCAGCCGCAGTATCTGCCCATCGACGTGAAAGGTTCCGTCTACGTCAAGAGCCGCTTTGCCAACGCCCGCGCGGATATCGAGCGGGTGATTGCGGAGGCGCTGGACTTCGTGTCCTCCGACGCGGAATTTGGCGCGCCCGTGTTGTTCGACAAGGTATTCGGCGCGATTGCCGCGCTGCCCTGCGTCCTCACGATCATCGATTTGTCCTTGGCGCCGGGCAGCAGGGGTCTGTCCGTGTCGAGGGGGCTGGACATCATCCCGGAGGGGCGCTGCCTGTGCTATCCGGGGAAGATCTCCGTGGAGGTCAACGCGCGCGCCGAACGGTAAGGGGTTACTATTCAAACCCCACGCCTTTTTGCCCCATCTCGGAACCTGCTGACCTATATTGGCTTCCTCACGTAACTTCGAGTACGCTCCGGGAGCCAAATAGGTCAGCAGAACCCGATCTGAGCCAAACAATCGCGGCGTTTGAATAGTTTTGATTGAACTTTTGAACGGTAAGGATGAATAAAGGAGGCTTTTATATGGCATCTGTAATCAATAAATTTCCGATTGGCAAAAGCCGCTTCCGAAATGCCGTTTTGGAGGGCTTCGTTCGCTTGGATGGGGGCGGGATTGCGACCGTCGACGCGGAAGCGCGCCACATCTGCTTCCCGGAGCGTATCGACGGCGGCCGCAGAAGCTGTCAATGGAGCCGTCTGCGTTTCAAGGCGGAGCTGGAGGGGAGCGTTATCCCCGTCATCTACGCTTTCGCCACGGACGACGAGAACCTGATTGACGGCGACGAGGTCAAACCCTACGAGGCGATCCTGCTCGACCCGAACGAATCCGTGCGGCAGAAGCGCAGGCTCTTCGAGACAGCCGGCGCAACGAAGTTCGTCGAAAAGAACGACGTGCTGCTCTACGAACAGGAGGGGCGCTACCTCTGGCTGTGCGTGGAGGTGCTCGGGCAGGGCCGCGCCGTCCTGAGCGACTTTGAGGTGTTCGCGCCGCGCGACAATTTTTTAAGCTCTTTCCCCGAGATCTATCGCGTGAACGGCGAGTTTTTTCACAGGTATCTGGCCGTGTTCTCGTCGCTGTACTACGATTTGCAGGATATCATCGACTCGCTTGACAGCTTGGTCGATGCGGACACGGCGCCGCGGGACGCGCTGCCGATCTTGGCGGCCTGGCTCGGGCTGGACCCGGACGACGGTTCCTTGGACGAGCCGCAGTACAGGCGGCTTTTAAAGACGGCTTTTGCAACGATCCGCGCCAAGGGTACGCGCGCGGCCGTGGAAGAGGTGCTGCGCGTATTCTTGGACGAACCTTTTTTCATCGTCGAGGAACGCGCGGCGCGGGAGCTTTCAACCGAGGAGAACAGAGGGGTGTTTGAACGGCTGTACGGCGGCAGTCCTTTCGATTTCACCGTGCTCATAAGGCGGGCGCCGGACGAGCGCCTGCACGCGCGGCTCAAGTACCTGATTCGCCGGTTCGCGCCGCTTCGCGCGCGGGCGACGGTCGTATTTTTGGACGACGCGAGCCGCTTGGACGAACACGCGTACTGCGATGTCAACGCCTGCGTCGCGGGCTTCGACGCGGGGCGGCTCGACGCGCACGCGGCGATGGACGGGGCGCATTACATCGCGGCGGAGTGCTGAGCAGCCGCGCGGCGCTTGCGGCGGCGGGGCGGCGGGCGGGCCGGAGCGCTCCGGGGCCAGGGCGGTGCAGAGCCGGGGCGGTGCAGGGCGAGCCGATTAGATAATTATTGAATTTAAGTAAAATTAAGGGGAGGGGTTTTTGTTATGGATCAGGATCAGCGGCGCACGCCGCTCTTTGACGCGGTCTTGGATTTTGTTTCGCAGAATCCGACGCCGTTTTTTATTCCGTCCCACAAGATGGGGCGGGGCATCGACCCGCGCTGGTTGGATTTCGCGGGGCAGAATATCTTCAAGATGGATTTGTCCGAGGTGCAGGGTGCGGACGACCTGCACCGGCCGCAGGGTCCCATCTTGGAGGCGCAGGCGCTGGCCGCCGACGCCTGGGGCGCGGACCGCAGCTACTTTCTCGTAAACGGCGCCTCTTCCGGCGTCGTCGCGGCGATCTGCAGCGCCGTTTCGGAGGGGCAAAGGATCATCATTCCGCGCAACGCGCACAAGTCCGCCGTCTTCGGCCTGATTATCAGCGGCGCGGTCCCCGTCTACATCTCCGCGGAGATACACGGGGAGAAAGGCTTGGTGGGCGGCGTGAGCAAGCCAAAGCTGGACGCGCTCTGGGCCGCAAACGCGGACGCAAAAGCGGTCTTCGCGGTCGGTCCGTCCTATCATGGCGTGTACAGCGATTTGCGCGGCCTGATCGAAACGGCGCACGCGCGGGGCGGCGTCTTCATCGCGGACGAGGCGCACGGCAACCACGCGTATTTCCA
>JAITAX010000085.1 GCA_031283865.1 Eubacteriales Family XIII. Incertae Sedis bacterium | reverse complement strand
TAGACTGAAAAAAATCCCCGAAACAAAAAATTTCTTACAAAATTGAAAGAGGCATAGCATGAGCGAGGAAAAATTTGACGCCATCGTCGTCGGCGGCGGGCTTACAGGCTCGGCGGCGGCCTATACGCTGGCGAAAGCGGGGCTGGAAACGGCGGTCGTAGAGCGCGGGACCGCCTGCGGCGCCAAGAATGTGACGGGCGGCCGGCTCTACGCCCACAGCCTGAAGCGGCTCATCCCCGATATCGCGGAAAGCGCGCCGCTGGAGCGGCACATCGTGAAAGAGCGCATCTTTCTCATGACCGAGTCGGGGGCGACGACCGTCGAATACGGCGATGCGCGCCTGCAGGAGGACGCGTGCGCCTCGTACTCCGTGCTGCGCGCCAAGCTCGATCCGTGGCTGGCGGAGCGGGCCGAGGAGGCCGGCGCGATGTACGTGACCGGCATACGCGTGGACAAGCTGCTGCAGAAAAACGGCGGGGTTTGCGGCGTGATCGCGGGCGAGGACGTGCTCTGCGCGGACGTCGTCCTGCTGGCCGACGGCGTGCATTCCCTTTTGGCGCAGAAGCTCGGCATGAAAAAAGCCTTGGCGCCGCACCATGCGGCCGTGGGCGTCAAGGAGGTCATCGAACTGGATGAGGAGACCGTTTCGGAACGCTTCGGCGTGGCGCCGGGTCAGGGCGTCGCGTGTCTGGCGGCCGGCTACCCCACGGGCGGCGCGGTCGGCGGCGGCTTTCTCTACACGAACAGGACCGGCGTTTCTCTGGGAACGGTCGTTACGCTGAGCCATATCGGCAGCGGCGCGGGCGTGAAAGTCCCCGACATGATAGAGCGCTTCAAGGCGCATCCTGTGATCGCCCCGCTGATCGCGGGCGGCAAGACGGTGGAATACGCGGCCCATCTGGTCCCCGAGGGCGGCCGGAACATGATGCCGGAGCTGTTCTGGAACGGCGTGCTGCTGGCCGGAGACGCCGCCGGCTTCGTGATCAACATGGGCTACAGCTTCCGCGGCATGGATTTCGCCATTGAATCGGGGCGTTTGGCCGCAGAAACGATCATTCGCGCGAAAGAGCGGAACGATTTTTCCGCCGACGGCCTCTCCCATTACCGCAGCCTGCTGGAACGCAGTTTCGTCCTGCGGGACCTGCGGCATTATCAAAACATGCCCGCGCTGATGGACACGCGGCAGATCTACGACGAGCTGCCCGCGGCAGCCGCCGAAGTCCTATGCGGGCTGTTCCGCGTGGACGGCTCGGAACCGCAAAGGCCCTCCAAGCTCATCGTCGCCGCCGCGCGCTCCCTCGGCTTGACGGAGCTTTTGAAGCTGGGCGCAAAGGCTTGGGGTACGCTATAGTATTGTAGGATTCTACGGGAGGATGTACGCATGGCGGCACTGCGCGTGGACGATAAACTGGGACTTGTTCGCTTCAAGGTCGATGAACAAGGCTCGCACATCGCGATAAACGAAGACTGCGACGACGAGAAAGAGATACGATTGCTGACGATGGCCTGCCCCGCAGGGCTGTACAGCTATGAGGACGGAAAGCTTTCTTTCAATTATGAAGGCTGCTTGGAATGCGGGACCTGCCGCGTCCTGTCCCTCGGCAAGCTGATCGAAAGCTGGAATTACCCGCGCGGCGCGAAAGGCGTGGAGTTTCACCGGGGATAGGCACCGGTTACAGTCAGACCCCGTGCAGAATTTGCTTATTTCGGGGCCGGGGGCTTGGTGTTTAGCAATTCACAATTCACAATTCATAATTCATAATTCATAATGCAAAATTTTCAAAACCAAATCCCCTTTCCTCAATTGTGAATTACGCATTGTGAATTATGTATTTTCAAATTTTGCGGCGCGACGGTGCGGCGGCGGTTTTTTCGGCGGGAAACAATTTGCGGCGGCCGCGCGGCCGCGACGGAGGCGACAATGGGAGATTCAATTGTAAAAAAAGCAATCGAGCTGTTTGACAAAAGCTTCTTGATCGGCACGCTCTTTGCCTTGGACAAGCTGCTCAACACGCTTGCGGCCCTAAGCGAAGAATTTAAGAACGAACTTAGGGAGCAGCACATCGCGGTGGAGCTGAAAACGCGCGACAATAAATACGGGCGCCTGATCCGCTTCCGCAACGGCCTGTGTTCCGGCGAGGACGGCGTTCACGACGGCGAAGCGGACGTGTCCATGATCTTTGAGGACGTCACCTGCGCCCGCGCGGTCATGCTGGGGCAGATGCAGGGCAAGGTAGAGGCTTTCGTTTCCGCCGCCAAGAACGGGAGCCTTTGGCTCGTCGGCCCCGACGAAAAGGCCATGTGGTTCAGCTCCCTGCTGCTGAAAGTCTTCGCTTTCGACATCCTGTTTCTGCACAATTACGGCACGAAGCTGCCGGGCGGCGAAACGCGCTATGTCACGGGTACCAACGGCGGCCCCGTGTTCGTGCATGTGAAAGACGGGAAGATCATACGCGTTACGCCTTTGGAATTTGACGAAACGGATGCCGCGCCTTGGACGATCAAGGCGCGCGGCAAGAGCTTCACGCCGCCCAAGCGGACGACGGCGACCGCCTACGCCTTGGGCTGGAAGAGCCTCGTCTACTCGAAGGATCGCATCCTCCATCCGATGAAGCGGACGGACTGGGACCCCAAGGGGGAACGACACCCCGAAAACAGGGGCGTCTCCGGCTACGAGCGCATCTCTTGGGACGAGGCTTTCAGCCTTGTCGCGGACGAGATCGCGCGCGTGCGCCGGACCCACGGCCCCGGCGCCGTGTTCTGGTCGCGAGGCTCCCATCATCTGTGGGGCAATATGGGCTATTTTACCTCTGCCGCAAATCGCTTCTTCAACTGCATCGGC
>JAITAX010000060.1 GCA_031283865.1 Eubacteriales Family XIII. Incertae Sedis bacterium | reverse complement strand
GGAAGAATTATTGAATCGATATCTGCGGCACTATATATGAACCGCCCCGCGGCAAAACTGCGGGGTATCGGAGTGGGTTCAATCCCTTTTTTCTGTGCGCGAATGCAGATGGCACAGCCACAGCAGGGCACCCAGCGCCACGCCGCCGATCACATTGCCCAGCGTCACGGGAAGCAGGTTTGAAAAGAAAAAGTCTCCCCACGTGAGCCTTTCCGTGTGAACGCCGAGCGCGAGCGCCTTTGCGGCGTATTCGGGTATTTGCAGCGCAAACAAGCCCGCCGGGATGTAATACATATTCGCGATGCAGTGCTCAAAACCGCAGATGACGAAAAAGGCGACGGGCATATAGGCGCCGAGCGCGCGGCCGACCGTATCCTTGGCGGAAAGCGCCATGAACACGCCGAGACAGACGAGCAAATTGCAGAAGATCCCGAGTACAAGCGCGTCCCCGAAGCCGAGGGCGCATTTTGCGGCAGCCGTCTTAATCGTATACGCCGCCAGAGCATTGCCGGAGTAATTCAACTGCCCGGACAAAGCGCAAGCCGCAGCGACAATGAGGCTTCCGATAAAATTTCCGAGATATACGAGCAGCCAATTCTTCAACATGCGCAAAAACGTGACCTTTCCGGCCAGAACGGCTACGGAAATCAGACAGGAACCCGTGAAAAGCTCCGCGCCCGCGACGAGGACCATCACAAGTCCGAAAGGGAACAGCAGACCCGCGGTCATGCGCGCCAAGCCGACGTTTGAGATGTCGTGGACGGCGGTGTTCGAAGCGGCGGCGGCCAAGGCGATGAACACGCCGGCCAAAATCCCGAGAAGAAGCGTCTTATGAATCGGGGAATCGACCTTTGATTCGCCCATGGGAATGCAGTTTGCGGCGACCTCCGCCGCGCCGAAATAATTCATGCAGCACCCTCCGCTCCGCTATTCCGTCGCCCGCATCGCCGCCGTGACCGCATTCCCCGCGAGCACCGACGCGGTGACGGCCCCCACGCCGCCCGGGACCGGCGTAATCGCCGCGACGATTTCCCGCGCCGCCTCAAAATCGACGTCGCCGCACAGCTTGCCGTCCCCGTCCGCGTTGACGCCGACATCGAGGACGATCTGTCCCGGCGACAGACAGCGCTCATCGATGAGATTCGCGCTGCCCGCGCTCGCGATGAGGATCTCCGCGCTGCGGCAGACCGCAGGCAGGTCCGCCGTGCGGCTGTGGCAGATCGTGACCGTCGCGTGCGCGGCGAGCAGCAGCATGGCGACGGGTTTGCCGATCACCAAGCTCCGGCCGACGACGACCGCCCGCTTGCCCCGCAGATCGACGCCGTAGAAATTCAAGATCTCCATGCAGGCCCGCGCCGTGCAGGGCGCGTAAGCGGCAGTCCCGCCCGCGAATATCCGCGCCAGCGACAAATCCGTCACGCCGTCCACATCCTTTTCCTGCGCCAAGGTATTCCGCACGGCGTCCTCGTCCATGCCCGCAGGCAGCGGGCGCAGGAGCAGGATGCCGTGCACCGAAGCGTCGTCGTTCAGGACCCGCAGGGCGGCGACGAGCCTTTCCTGCGTCGCGTCCGCTGGCAGGGAGACCCCGCGCGTTCGAACGCCGACCCGCTCACAGCACTTCATCGCGCCGCGTTCATACGCGATATCGTCCGGCCTCTCCCCGACCCTGATGATCGCCAGCGCGGGAACGACGCCCCTTGCGGACAGCGCAGCCGCCGCGCGCGCAGTCGCCGCGCACAGGGCGTCCGCTGCGGGCGCGCCCCTCCACAGCTCAGCCATCGCGCGTCTCCCCTTTCAACCGCGCCGATACGGCGGCGTACACGGCCTCTGCGGCGGGTACGCCGCTTTCCAAGAGGGACGCCGCCCGGCGCTCAAGCGCGCCCGCGCCCGCGCGGTCCGCCATGGATTTCGTGTTGATGAACACGTTCAGGCTCGCGCCCCGGAGCGCCGCCCCGCAGAGCAGCACGCCGACGCCGACGTCGCTCACGGCACCGACCGCGCCCTTTTCGAGAAAGGCCCGGTGCAGCTCTATCGCCTCGCAGCATTTCTCCATAATCGAAAGCGGCGCGGCGCAGGCCCCCGCCAAGGCGGCTTCCACGACGCGCGCGCGCTCCGCCTCTTCCGCCTCACTGCCCCGCGGCAGCCCGTATGCGCGCGCCAGCGGCTCAAAACCCTCGGCGTCCGCTTGCACCAGCGCGAGCAGACCCTGCTGCAAGCGCGCCGCGCGCGCCTGCAGCAGGGCGACGTCGTCTTGCACGTCCGCGTACTTCTTTCTGCCGAGCGTCAGAGAGGCGACCATAGCCCCGAGCGCGACGCCGAGTGCGCCCGCGAGCGCGGAAGCCCCGCCCCCGCCCGGAACGGGATCCCCCGAAGCCAGCGCCCCGGCAAATTCTTCACAACTGCGTTTCACAAAATCCATGACTTGCTCGCTCCGTATTCCTTATCGACAAAAACCCCGTGCGCATCGCCTAAAACAGACCGCTGATCCTGCCCGCATCATCCACGTCGATCCGCTCCGCGCTCGGGACCTTGGGCAAACCCGGCATCGTCAGGATGTCGCCCGTCAGCGCCGCGATGAAGCCCGCGCCCGCGGCCGGCCTGAGACTGCGCACGGTGATGCGGAAGCCCTGCGGCGCGCCGAGCAGGGC
>JAITAX010000052.1 GCA_031283865.1 Eubacteriales Family XIII. Incertae Sedis bacterium | reverse complement strand
TGAAGCTCGTGCAGCAGAGCAAGGGGCTGTATCTGAAGAACCTGAACATGTTTGTGCTGCGGCAGATCAGCAGCAAGATCAACACGGCCTATGTGACTATGACGCTCGTATGCCTGATGCTTTTCGTTTCGATTTGCACGCTGTCCTCCGGCATGGGCATGGCGGAGGCGCTGGCGGTCGAGCTGCGCGGCACTACGCCCTTCGACGCGACCTTCTCCGTGCGCGCCGAGGACGGCGAGGAGACGGGCGCGTATCCGGGCGTCGATTTGCTCGCCGTCGCGCGGGAAAGGGGTATAGACCCGGCGGCCGGGGCATACGCGGCGGTGCGCTGCTATGGCGCGGACGCGTCCATCCCGCTGCGCAACGCGGACGGCGCCGAAGTCGATTTCTATCCGGAGTTCATGAAATTGTCGGATTACAACAAGGTCTTGGCCCTGCAGGGCGCCGCGCCCATCTCCCTCGGCCCGGACGAGTACGCGCTCAATTCCAATATGCTCACCCGCGAATGGCAGCAGATGCTCGCGGACTACATGGAAAGCGGCGAACAGCAGCTTGCGGGGCAGCGTCTGCGGGCGGACGCTGCCAATCTGCACACATACGCGCTTGAGGTCGCCATGGACAAGGATTACACGATCATCGCGGTCGTGCCGGACGAATTGCTTGCGGGCGCGCCGGTCAAGCGGGATCTTCTGCATATGAATTACCCGGCGGACGACGGCGCGTATGAGCGCCGGTGCGTATCGGCCCTGCTCGGCTTCGCGCCTGCGGGACCCGTGGATCTTCGACTCGAGGGCGGCCTCGAAACGAAAGCGCGCGTATTGGAATACAGCCGGTCCGCCACGACCACAATCGCCTACCTCGCCATATATCTCGGCGTCGTGTCCCTGCTGATGGCGGCGACGGTGCTGGCTATAGGGCAGCTTTCGGAGGCCGGCGACAACATGGACCGCTACGGGCTGCTTCGCAAGCTCGGCGTGGAGGATCGCATGATCGATTCCGCGCTGTTCATGCAGATTCTCGTCTGCTTCGGCGTGCCGGCGCTGCCGGCGCTCGTACACGCCGCAGTCGGCATCCGCGTCGCGAGCGGCTTCGTGAAGCTGTTCGGCGAGATGAACATTCTCGGCAGCAGCTTGGTCGCGGCTCTCGTCATCGTTGCAATTTACTGCGTGTATTTCTTTGCCACCTATTTTGGCAGCAAGCGCATCGTGAACAAGGAATACGCGTATCAAAGGAGGCTTACAGAATGAATAATGAAATCCGTACAAACACAGAAAAAACGGGGCCGGCGGCCCTGTCGGGGCTGAGATGCCTCACGGGCAGCCAACTGAAGTTCTTGGGCGTGATCCTGATGGTTTTCGACCACCTGCACCAGATGTTCTTCATGTTCGGCGTTCCGACTTGGTTCACGTGGATCGGGCGCTTGGTGGCGCCGATCTTCCTCTTCATGTGCGCCGAGGGCTTTCACTACACGCGGAACAAAGGGCGGTACATGCTGCAGCTCTTCATCGGCTTTGAGTTCATGAGCATCGTTTCCCCCTTGCTCTCCGGCGCGCTGCCGAACGCGGACATCGTGCTGATGAACAACATCTTCGGGACCATGTTCCTCTGCGCGTTCTATATGTGGCTGACGGACATGCTGAAGGGCGGGATCAAGGCCAAAAAGCCCGCCAAGATCGCGCTTGCCGTCGCGTTGGCGGTCCTCTCCGTCCTCGCCGGCTTCGCGCTGATCTCCTTGCTCGGCATGCCGGCTTTTTTGGAGAATCCGCACAGCCGGCAGTTGTTTGCATTGGTCCTCATGATCCCGAATGTGTTTCTCGCGGAGGGCGGCTTCCCCTTGGTGATTCTGGGGCTGCTGTTCTATATATTCAGGGAAAAACGCCCGGTTCAGATGGCGATTCTCGTAGCGTTCGGGCTTATGACGCTGTTTTTGACCGACGGCGCGCAGTGGATGATGCTCTTCGCCGCGATACCGCTTCTGATGTACAACGGCGAGCGCGGAAAGGGAAACAAATACTTCTTCTACATCTTCTATCCCGCGCACATCTACATATTCTACATCATTTCCTGCTTGATGCGGTAGCGCGTTCCGGGATCTTGGGCGCAGGGCGGCTCGGCGCTTCTATGACGGTGAGCGCGCCCGCGTCCCTTTCTTCCGAGTCGTAGGCCACGAGGTCGCGGATCAGGGGATCCCGGATCAGCCGCCTCCAGACGGTGTAGGAGGCGCGCACGAAAGCCTTGGACAGCGGGCGCCTTTCCGAGATCAACGGACAGGTGTAGGGCAGGCGCTCCATGGGGAAGAGGATCAGCTTCAGCGTCCCGTCCGCGAACAGGTGGGGCGTCAGCGGGAAGAAGCGGCATTGCAGGGGCCGCATATCCCTTTGGCACAGGGGCGGCGTCTTGCACCTTATGAAATAGACTTTTCCTCTCCACGAACTCGGAAAATCCCCGTCCTCGGCTTTCGATGCGCTCCACTCGAAGAGACCGTCGCGCTTTCTGAACAGCTTGTCCTCGCCAGGCAGCAGATAGATGCCCAAATTGAAGCCCTGCGCGGCCGCGTCCTCCTCTCCGGCGCAGCAACAGGCGCCGCCGCAGAGCTCGCCGCAGTCGCCGTCTATGGGCGACACCCTGTCCAGCAGCCTGTAAACGGCCGCGAATGTTCGTCTGCGAATC
>JAITAX010000015.1 GCA_031283865.1 Eubacteriales Family XIII. Incertae Sedis bacterium | reverse complement strand
ATTACGGCGGCAGCGGCATGTCCGTCATGGAGATGAGCCACCGTTCGGGGACCTACGAGCGCATTATCGGCGAAGCGGAGGCGAATCTGCGGGACTTGCTCGAGATCCCGGACGCTTACAAGGTGCTTTTCCTGCAAGGGGGCGCGACCCTGCAGTTCTCGATGGTTCCGATCAATCTGCTGCGCGCTTCGCGAAAGGCCGACTACGTGCTGACGGGAACGTGGGCGGAGAAAGCCGCGCAGGAGGCGGAGAAATTCGGCGACATACGCATAGCGGCCTCGTCGAAAGACGGCGCGAAATTCTCCTATGTGCCCAAGCTCGAGCGCGCGGATTTCAGGCCCGATGCCGACTACGTGCACATCACGGGGAACAACACGATCTACGGCCTGCGCTACAACTACACGCCGGACACGGGCGGCGCGCCGCTCGTCTGCGATTGGTCCTCCGGCATCCTGTCGGAGCGCATCGACATCGGCAAATTCGGGCTGATCTACGCGGGCGCGCAGAAGAACATCGCGCCGGCCGGCCTGACCCTCGTCATCGTGCGCGCGGATCTGCTCGGCTTCGCACCCAAGGACGCGCCGATCTATCTCGATTACAAGACCCACGCGGACAACGGCTCCATGTACAATACGCCGCCCGCTTTTACGATCTACGTCGCGGGCGAGGTTTTCAAGCACCTGAAAGCGAGCGGCGGCGTCGCCGCGCAGGAGAAGCGGAACCGCGAAAAGGCCGGCAAGCTGTACGACTATATAGACGGCAGCCGCCTCTACCGCGCGCCGGTCGCGAAAGAGGACCGCTCCCTGATGAACGTCGTGTTTGTGACGGGCGACGAGGCCCTCGATAAGAAATTCGTCGCGGAGGCCCGCGCGGAGGGTTTGGCGGAGTTGGGCGGCCACCGTTCGATCGGCGGTATGCGCGCGAGCCTGTACAATGCCATGCCGCCCGAGGGCGTGGACGTGCTGATCGATTTCATGAAGCGGTTTGAGCGCGGCAATTGAGGGAAAAAAGATAAATGCCGGCCCGCGCTTTTCGCCCCGCGGCGACCGGAGCGAAACGGAAAGGAAAAGTATGAAGTATCTGATATTGGTTCCGGACGGCTGCGCGGACAGGCCCGTGCGGGAGCTTGGCGGCAAGACGCCGCTCGAGGTCGCGGACATGAAGCATATAAACGGCCTCGCGCGCATCTCCGAGTTGGGTTCGGTCAAGACCATACCGGACGGCATGACGCCCGGCAGCGACGCGGCGAACCTGTCCGTCATGGGCTTCGATCCCGCCGTCTATCTGACGGGGCGTTCCCCGCTCGAAGCCGTGAGCATGGGCATAGACATGTCGGACACGGACGTGGCTTTCAGGACGAACTTAGTCACGCTCGAGGGCGCGGGCGCCTACGAGGATTTGATTATCAAGGATCACAGCTCCGGGGACATATCGAGCGAAGAGGGGCGGACGCTGATTGAGTTCATCGAGGCGCGGCTCGGCGGCGGCGCCGTGCATTTCTATGCGGGCGTCAGCTACCGCCACGCCATGATCGTCGATCACGGCAAAACGCATTACAGCCTGACGCCGCCCCACGACATCTTGACGCGCAGGGTGGGCGATTATCTGCCGCGGGGAGAGGGCGCGGAGGCACTCGAACGCCTGATGCGCGAGAGTTACACGCTCCTAAAGGACCATCCCGTCAACGCGGCGCGCGCGCGCGCCGGACGCAATCCCGCAAATTCCATTTGGATATGGGGACAGGGCAAGAAACCGATGCTGCCCTCCTTTTATGAAAAATACGGCATACGCGGTTCCATCGTGGCCGCCGTCGATCTGATTAAGGGGATCGGGCTCTGCGCGGGCCTCGACGCGCGCGACATCCCGGGCGCCACGGGTACGCTGCTGACGAACTTCGGCGGAAAGGCGGCCGGCGCCATAGAGGCATTTCAATCGGGAAAGGATTTCGTGTACATCCATGTGGAAGCGCCGGACGAGTGCGGGCACCAAGGCGACCTCGCGGGCAAGATCGAATCCCTGCGCCTTACGGATGAAAAGATCTTCGCCCCCGTGCTGGCCTATCTGCAAGGCTGCGGAGAAGCCTATCGCGTGCTGGTGGTCCCGGACCACAGGACGCCGATTGAAATCAGGACGCATTCGTCGGAACCCGTACCCTACGTGTTTTTTGACAGCGAACACCCTCTGCCTCCCGATGCGAGCAAGACTTTTTCTGAGGCGGCGGGTGAGCGGGGTCCCTATATCGGCAGCGGCCAAGCCTTGGCGGAACATTTTTTCGGAGAACCGTGATGAATACCCCCAAAGGTCCTGCGCGCGCGCGTATGCGCCTTATTGCTGCGTTTTTGACGTTTATGCTTGCGGTACCCGCCGCGGGCCCGGCGCCCGCGCACGCGGCAAAACCCGTCCCGGAAGTCATGGCGGCCTCGGCTGTTTTGATCGATGCGAAGACGGGGAAAGTGCTCTACGATAAGGATATGCACGCAAGCCGCTACCCCGCCAGCCTTACGAAGATCCTGACGGGACTGTTGACGCTCGAACATCTGCCGCTCGACAAGGTCG
>JAITAX010000254.1 GCA_031283865.1 Eubacteriales Family XIII. Incertae Sedis bacterium | reverse complement strand
CTGTCTACGCGTCGCCGCCGTTGGCGGCTCGGGCTGCGTTCGCCCGGGTCGGTCGGCCTGCGGCCTCGCTCCCAATAAAAAATGGCGGTAAATCAAAGGTATAAAGAAATTATGATTTTTTGTTATTCAACTGAATTAACAGAAGAAATAACACCCAAAGAATATGCAAATATTGTATATGATATGATGGGGGCATTTTTGACAAGCAAATATAAAAAAATAACCGGGGGAAAAATGGATGAAAACAGAAAAGGGATTGATTACGACTTAATAGAAAGTTTTGAATTTCCGGCGTCGTTTGAGAATCAAAAATATTTTTTTGATAATCCCGGCATACTCAGATGGTCGACAGTTTCCAAAGGAAAAGAAACAGATATAGAAGAAATAAACATAAAAGAAAAGTATATGGAATATTATGGATATTAGAAATACCGGAGTACGGGCAAACGCCGCACAAGCCTTTTTGTTCTCCCCGGAGGCACGTGCTTTTCGGCGGCTCAGGCCGGCAGCACCTCGCAGATCAGCCGAAAACTTTTTATTTCTATTATATTGACTTTCCGCCGCGGTGATAGTAATATTAGCAGTAGATAGTATTCAAATGAAAAAAAGGATTTCAGATCTTCCGCCGACGCCGGTTTTTATGCGACGCCGCTCTTGGATATAGGAGAGGAGGCACCTGTTATGGCGCTTGAAATCAACCACAACATCTCGGCTTTGAACGCTTACAACCAACATACGATCAATCAAGGCAACACGTCCCTTTCTCTTCGCAAGCTGTCCTCGGGTCTTCGGATCAACACGGCTGCGGACAACGCGGCGCTGCTCGCCATCTCGGAGAAGCTGCGGAGCCAGACGCGGGGCCTCTCCCAATCCATCTCGAACGCGAACAACGGTCGCAACCTCGTGCAGACAGCCGAGGGCGCGCTCGGTCAAACGCACAGCGCCTTGCAGCGTATGCGGGAACTGGCCGTGCAAGCCGCCAACGGCACGAACACCCCTTTTGACAGGCAACAACTGCAGGGCGAGGCTTCCCAACTGATCGGCGAGATCAACAGAATCTCCCGCGACACGGAATTTAACACGATGAAGCTGCTGAACGGGACCTTTGAAAAGAACTTCACAGCCGACGCCGATTCCCTCTACGGTGCGCGCGTGCAGGTCGATCCCGACAGCGGATTCGAAGCCGGCGATTACAACCTGCGCCTGTCCGGAGCGGACGCGGCGACCGCCGCGACGAGCGTTACGGACAACAGCAATGTGGTCGGCGGCGGCAGCTTCAACCAAAGCAACATCACGGTGCAAAACGGCGCGGCTTTCGGCGCTTACACCCTGCGCGTCGCGGACAACGGCGACGGCACATACACGGGGACGCTGACGGATCCCGCAGGCGAGAGCCGGGACGCCGCATTCTCAATCGGCCCCGGATCGGGTACCGCGCCCACGACGGCGAACTTCGGCGATTTGAGCCTTAATTTCAGCGGCGTGACGAGTCTGTCTGAGGGTTCCCTCGACATCAACGTCTCGGGCAATCTGCGATTCGACCTTACGAACGCGGCGACGGGCGATACGACCGCCTACGAAATCAACGGCTACGCGGGCGGCACGGTCGACCTCGGCGGGCTTCGGCTCACGGGCGGCGTCAACGCGCAGCCGGACAATGCGACCGGCGAAGACTTCAGCGTCGGCTCGGCCGGCGAGGCCCTCACGCTCCACGTGGGCGCGAACCAAAGTCAAAACGTGCAGGTTTCGCTTTCCGACACGTCGAGCACCGCGCTCGGCATCAACAAGATCAACCTGAGCACGCAGGAGGGCGCGAACGCCGCCATCGGCGTCATAGATGAGGCAATCGGCAAGATATCCACGGAGCGTTCGAGGATGGGGGCCGTGACCAATCGCATGGACCACACGATTCGCAGCCTCTCGACCACAGAAGAGAATATGACCGCGTCCGAATCGCGCATACGCGACGCGGACATGGCCAAGGAGATCTTGGACTACACGCGAAACACCATACTCGCGCAGGCTTCGATCTCGATCATGGCACAGTCCAAACTGATGCCGCAGAGCATCCTGCGCCTGTTGCAATAGGCGCAGCGGCTTTGACGGATCCCGTTCGGGTCTTCGAACCGTTCGGACCGTTCGGGTCTTTGGTCTGCGCGACGCCGCCCGGGGCGGCCCGGACCCGCAAAAACGCATGACAAGGCTGCGCACGCCTTTTCAACGACAACAGGAAAACGGCCAAGGCCGTTTTTTTGTTTGGATTTGATATTTTCGGCGCTTGCCTAAGCTTCCATGGCTTCCATGGCAACAATAGGCAACAATAAACAAAATTTTCTCACTTTTTTGCACCGCGGAAAGCCCGCTTATGGTATACTATTGTTGCGCACATATCCTGCTCGGCATCGCACACACCGTCACAGTCAAAGGAGTGTTTTATGACTACGCTTACGCTCGGTCGCACGGGGCTCGTAATCAACAAGGATGCTTTTGGCGCACTGCCCTTGCAACGGGCAAGCAGAGCGGAGGCGGCGCTGATTCTCGACAGGGCGCTCGACGCGGGCATCAACTTCATAGACACCGCCAGAGCCTATACCGACAGCGAGGAAAAAATCGCGGAGGCGCTCGCACACCGACGAAGCGAATACTTCATCGCCACAAAGACCATGGCGAAAGACTCAGCCGCATTTTGGAAAGACCTCAATACGAGCCTGCGCACGCTCAAGACGGACTGCATCGACATATACCAGATCCACAACCCGTCCGTCATCCCGCGCCCGGAGGACGGCTCCGGGCTGTACGAGGCGTTGCAGATGGCGCAGCATCAGGGAAAGATACGCTTTATCGGCGTTTCCAACCACCGCTTGGATTTGGCGAAAGAAGCGGCGGAAAGCGGCCTGTACGACACCCTGCAATTCCCGTTCAGCTATCTCTCCGACGAAAAGGACACCGAAGCGGTGCGCTGCTGCGCGCGAAACAACGTCGGCTTCATCGCGATGAAAGCCTTGAGCGGCGGCCTGCTCACCGACATCTTTGCCGCGCGCGCCTATATGTCGGACTTCGATAACGTAGCACCGATCTGGGGCATACAGCGCGCGGAGGAGTTGGACCTGCTCATAGAGGCCATGCGCCGACCGGCGGAGCTGACCGACCTGCAGCGCGCGCGCATAGAGGCGGACCGCGCCGAGCTTCGCGGCGATTTTTGTCGCGGATGCGGCTATTGCGCGCCCTGCCCTGCGGATATACAGATATTCATCTGCGCGCGCATGTCGCTCATGACGGGCCGCATGCCCTTGGAACGAGTGCTGTCGGACGAATTTCGCAGCCTGATGGAGAAGACGCGGGACTGCATCGAATGCGGCGTATGCGCGTCCAAATGCCCCTACGGACTGAATCCGCCGGAGCTTCTGAAGCGAAATTACGAGGCGTATAAGGTATTCCTGTCCGCGTGCGACGCGTAGGC
>JAITAX010000188.1 GCA_031283865.1 Eubacteriales Family XIII. Incertae Sedis bacterium | reverse complement strand
GGAGGGGCGCGCATGGAAGCAACGACGGTCATCATCATTTTGGTTATCGCGATGGTATTGACGAATATATTGGACAGCTTCTTTGAAAGTTTGCCGTTGCCTTTGATTCAGCTTGCCGTCGGCTTCTTTCTCGGCTTGTTTTCCGAGAATATGCTCGAACTCGAGCCGGAGATCTTCATGGCGCTCGTAATCGCGCCCCTGCTGTTTCGCGAAAGCGAGGAGGCGGATTTGCTCTCGCTGTGGCGCTTCAAGAAGCAGGTGTTTTTCATGGCTTTCCTGCTGGTGTTCATCACGGTGGTGAGCATCGGCTACGCCGTGAACGTGCTGATCCCGGAACTGCCCCTCGCCGCCTGCTTCGCGCTCGGCGCCGTGCTCGGCCCCACGGACTATGTGGCGGTCGCCTCCCTCTCGTCGAAAGTCAGGCTGCCGGATGTGCTGGTAACCGTACTCAAGGGCGAGGCCCTGATCAATGACGCCTCCGGCCTCATCTCGCTGCAGTTCGCCGTGGCGGCCCTGCTGACGGGCGGCTTTTCCGTCCTGCGCGCCTCCGGTGAGCTCGTCGTGCTCTGCATCGGCGGCTTTCTCGTCGGCTATGGAATCATCATGCTGAAGCGCTTGCTCACGGAAACATTGCGCCGCATGATGGTCCGTCATCTGGACACCTACGTGCTGATCGAATTGCTGCTGCCGTTTCTGAGCTACGTCGTGGCGGAATTTTTCGGTTTTTCCGGCATACTGGCCGCCGTCACCGCAGGCGCCCTGCAAGCCTTGGACTTCAAGAAGACGGGCCTGTTCGAGGCGGAGGTCGGAAACACCGAAAAGACGATGTGGGACATGGTTAGCTTCATACTGAACGCGCTCGTCTTTTTGATGCTCGGTATGCAGATGCCGGCGGCCCTCCTGCATGTGTGGGAAAACCCGGATTATAACAAACTCTCCGTTATCGCGGTCACGATCCTGACAACGCTCATCCTGTACATCGTGCGCTTCTTGAGCCTGTCGTTTTTTTCCGGTGAGGTGATCGGCCGGGGCGTCAAGGAAAGGCTCCGGAATACGCTGATTCTGACGCTGGCCGGCGTCAAGGGCGTCGTGGCTATCGCGGCAGCCATCTCCCTCCCCGCCTTTTTCGCGCAGAAGCCCCTCCTGATGTTCATATCGGCCGGAACCATCACGCTGACCCTCGTGCTGGCGCTGTTTCTGCTGCCCTTTGTAACGACGGAGTCACCGGAGGAGAAGCAGGAGGCGAACCGCGCGCAGATCGAATTTCTGCGCGACGTCGTGCGGCAACTGCACAAGAAAGAGGGCGCGCATCTCGGCGCCGTGATCGTGAGTTACCAAAAGCGCATAAAGGAGTTGGAACACGCCTCCTATGAGAAAGACGAGCGCAAGCAGATGAAAGCCCTGCGCGCATATGCGGGGGCGGTGGAGCAGGCGGCCTTGGCGGAGCGCCGCAAAAGGAACGAGATCAGCCGCAAGGTTTACAGGGACTATATGGATATCTTATCCATGATCCGGCGCGTCGAGGTCGCCGGGATGCTGAGCTACACGATTGCCGGCCTGCGGCAGCATTTGAAGACCCTCCTGCGGTCGAACAAGGAACGCGTATCCGAGCTGTCCGCGAACGAGTACAGGCAGAAACTGCGCGACCTGTTTTGGGACCTTACGGACAGAATCGTGAAGTCTTTTGAGGATGTGCGCGACCGCTATTCCGACAAGATGATCGCGCTGTTTATCGAGGAGCGCGTCAATCTGATGGGCCACCTGATCGACGACGCCTACGCGGGTACGCTGCGGGCGCGGCTGCATGAGGAATACGTGGACGAACTGCTGATCGGATACGAGATAGAGCGGGAAACGATCTGGGATTTTCTCGACGAGGGCAAGCTGACCTTGGCGCAGGCCAATGAACTGCGCGCCAATGTGAACAAGCTGGAATCCTACACCTTGGCGGACGATCAGAACGACGTGATGCTGAAGCTCATTTCCATCGTGGAGCGGCAGCGCGCGGAACGCCGCACGTCGGGCCGGGGCAAGAAGAAAGAAAAGGAGCGGAAGTCGAAGCGCAGGGATCGCACGTGAGTTCGGCGGGCCGGCGGGCCGGAATCGGCTGATGCAGCGGACGCCGGCGGGCCGGAATCGGCGGACGCAGCGGGCACCGGCGGGTCGAAATCGGCGGACGCAGCGGACGCCGGTGCCTATGCGCCGGCGTCCGTGCGGAATACGCCGCGCTCCGTAATCACGATGTCCGCGCGCGCGTCGTGCGGGAGCGGCGATATCCCGCCGTCCTCACAGAGGCTCGCCTCGCGGCATACGACGGCGACGCGGGCTTTCGCGCCCGGCAGATATTTGTCGTAATATCCGCCGCCGTAGCCGATCCTGTTGCCCGCAAGATCGCAGCACAGGCAGGGTACGATGATGAGGGAAAGCGCGCTTGCGGGGATCTTGGGGCAGGAGGGCAGGGGTTCGAGCAGACCGAAGCGCGCGGATGTAAGATCCGCTTCGCCTGTGATTTCCCGCGCCTCCATGGAGTCGCCGTCCGTCAGCGCGGGCGCGCAGACGCGCTTGCCCTCCGCAAGGGCTTTTCGGATGAAAGGCAGCGTGCGCACCTCGCTGCCCACGCCTATGTAGCAGAAGATCGTGTCCGCCCGCCCGTATTCGCGCAGGCC
>JAITAX010000017.1 GCA_031283865.1 Eubacteriales Family XIII. Incertae Sedis bacterium | reverse complement strand
GCCATCGGCGGCGTCAGTATAGATATAGAAGAGGGCAGCTTTACCGCGGTCATAGGCAGAAACGGCTCCGGCAAGTCCACGCTCGCGAAGAACATCAACGCCCTGCTGCTGCCGAGCGGCGGCGCCGTCTACGTGGACGGCTTTCGCACATCGGACGAGGGCGCGCTGTGGGAGGTCCGCCGCCGCGCCGGCATGGTGTTTCAAAACCCCGACAACCAGATCGTTTCGGCCATCGTCGAGGACGACGTGGCTTTCGGACCCGAGAATCTGGGACTGGCGCCGGACGAGATACGGCGCAGGGTGACGGAGGCGCTGCGCGCCGTGGACATGTACGAGGAACGGGCGAAGTCGCCGCATATGCTTTCCGGCGGGCAGAAACAGCGCGTGGCAATCGCGGGCGTCGTCGCGATGCGCCCGCGCTGCATCGTTTTCGACGAGCCTACCGCGATGCTCGATCCGAAAGGGCGCCGCGAGGTGATGGACATTCTGCTGCGCCTGCACAGGGACGGCGTGACGGTCGTCCTGATTACGCATTTTATGGAGGAAGCCGTCAAGGCGGACCGCGTCGTAATCATGGACGCCGGCAAAATCGTGCTGGACGGGCCGCCCGCAGAGGTGTTCGCGCATTCGGATGAGATCCGGGCGCTGTATCTGGACGTTCCGCTGACGGTGGAACTCTGCGACAGGCTCAGGCGGCGCGGGCATGACATCCCCCAAGGCATCGTCGATGTTGAAGAAATGGTTGCGTATTTATGTCGATAAAAGTCAAGGATCTCGTCCATATTTACGGCGAGGGAACGCCCTACGAAACCTTGGCCCTGGATAGGGTGAGCTTGGAGATCGCGGACGGCGAGTTCATCGGCTTGATCGGGCATACGGGTTCGGGCAAGTCCACCCTTGTGCAGCATCTGAACGGATTGCTGAAGCCCAAGTCGGGACAAATATTCATAGGCGACGCGGAGATCAGCGCGAAAGGCGTGAAGCTGACCGAGATTCGCAGGAAGATCGGCCTGCTGTTTCAGTATCCCGAGTATCAGCTCTTCGAGGAAACCGTCTACAAGGACATCGCGTTCGGACCCGCGAATCTGGGTCTTTCCAAGGAGGAAACGGACGAGCGCGTCAGGGAGTCGATGGCCGTTGTCGGCCTCGATTTTGAAACCTTTGCGCAGCGTTCGCCTTTCGACCTCTCGGGCGGCCAGAAGCGCAAGGCGGTGATTGCGGGCGTGATTTCCATGCGGCCCGAGCTGCTCATCCTCGACGAACCCACGGCGGGGCTGGACCCGAGGTCGCAGGCGGAGGTGCTTGCGATGCTGGAGGGGATCAAGCGGGAGCGGCGCGTCACCGTGATTCTCATTTCGCACAATATGGGCGATGTCGCGCGCATGGCGGACCGCGTCGTCGTT
The DNA here is from genome assembly GCA_031283865.1 of Eubacteriales Family XIII. Incertae Sedis bacterium. Lineage (GTDB taxonomy): Bacteria > Bacillota > Clostridia > Peptostreptococcales > Anaerovoracaceae > JAITLA01. The sequence continues at coordinate 1,645 of JAITAX010000017.1, read as the reverse complement.
CTGGACAAGGGCAGGGTCGCGCTCAGCGGTTCCCCTGCGGAGGTGTTCGCGCACGAAGAATTTCTGCGCGCAATCGGGCTCGGCCTGCCGCCCGTGACGGAGTTCATGCGCAGACTGCGGCTCGGCGGCGTGGAGATAGAGGGCAGCCCCCTCTCTGCGGACGAAGCGGAGGCGCTGCTGGACCGATATCTGCGGGCGGCCGGCGATTGCAAAAAAGGGGAGGGCGCGCGATGATACGCGACATCACAATCGGGCAGTATTACCCCGGCGACACGTGGGTGCACCGTCTGGACCCCAGACTGAAGATCGCCGTCACCCTTGTCTTTATCGTCACGCTCTTTTTGGTGCGCGACTTCCTTGGCTATGTCGTCGCGATTGCGGCGCTCGGCGGCGTCATAGGCATATCGCGCGTACCCTTGGCTTTCATCCTGCGCGGCCTCAAGGCCATATTCTTGATTATTTTGTTCACCTTTATGCTGAACATGTTCATGACTGCGGGGACGCCCCTCTTTCGGCTCGGCTTCCTGACGGTCACGCGGGAGGGCCTGTACAGCGCGGTGTTCATGGGTCTGCGGCTCGTCCTCCTCATCGTGGGTTCCTCGCTTTTGACGCTCACGACGAAGCCGATCAAGCTGACGGACGGCATAGAGAGCCTGCTCGGCCCGCTTCGCGTCTTTGGCGTTCCCGCGCATGAATTGGCTATGATGATGACGATTGCGCTGCGCTTCATCCCCACGCTGCTCGAGGAAACGGACAAGATCATGAAAGCGCAGACAGCGCGGGGCGCGGACTTCGAGAGCGGCAGCATCCTGCGGCGGGCGAAGAACCTGATTCCCATACTCGTGCCGCTCTTCATAAGCGCCTTTCGCATCGCGCAGGATCTGGCTATGGCGATGGAGGCGCGCTGCTACCGCGGCGGAGAGGGCCGCACGAAGCTGCACGCGCTGCGCTTCGAAAAAAGGGACGCGGCCGCGACCCTGCTCACGGCGCTGTTCGTCGCGCTGATCCTGCTGGAACGCGTCTATGCGGACGCGATCCGCGCGGGCTTGGCGGCTTTGCTGTGAAAGGCGTTTCGCGCTTCAACTTTAGATAAACCGACATTGGAATAAGAAATAAAGGGGAACAGCATGAATGAATTTACAGACAGGAACGCGGCGGCGCGCGCGAGCGGCAGACTGCGCTTCCTCGTGCAGGCGGCCGTGATCGGCGCGGCCTACGCCGCTGTGACGATGGCGCTCGCGCCGCTCAGCTACGGACCCGTGCAACTGCGCGTCTCGGAAGCGCTGACCGTGCTTCCGTACTTTACGCCCGCGGCGATCCCCGGACTTTTCGTGGGTTGTCTCGTGTCCAACATCATAAGCCCTTACGGGATCGTGGACGTGGTCTGCGGCAGCTTAGCCACGCTTTTGGCGGCTGCCTTGACCTTTCTGCTCAGGCAGCGGCGCATCCTCGCGCCCCTGCCGCCCGTCGTCTGCAACGCGGTCATCATCGGCGCCATGCTGTACTTCGCCTACGGCGTGAACGCCTCCCTGCTCGCGAACATGCTGTGGGTCGGCGCCGGCGAGTTGATCGTATGCTACGGCGCGGGCTATCCGCTGCTGCGTGTGCTTGAAAAGCGCAGGGGGATATTCGGACGGCAATAGCC
>JAITAX010000131.1 GCA_031283865.1 Eubacteriales Family XIII. Incertae Sedis bacterium | reverse complement strand
CCACCCTGTCGGGCGGCGAGCGGCAGCGCATATCCATCGCCCGCGCCCTTTTGAAGAACGCGCCGATCGTGCTGCTCGACGAGGCGACGGCGAGTCTGGACCCCGAAAACGAAACGGAGATACAGGCCGCGATTTCTGCGCTCGTAAAAGGGCGCACGGTGATCGTGATCGCGCATCGCCTGCGCACGGTCATGGGTGCGGACAAGATCGCGGTGCTTGCGGACGGACGGCTCGCGGAGGAGGGCAGAAGCGAGGAACTGATCGCGCGGGGCGGCCTGTTCGCGCGGCTGTACAGGATACAGCAGGAGAGCCTCGGCAGGACCGCAGGCGAGTAAGGAGATGGCACCGCGCAACCGCCGTCGCCCCCGGCTCAGCCCTCGCGGTCTTCCGCCCGCGCCGGCACACTGCGGCCTCTCGCCGCGCGAATGCTGTCGAAGCCGAAGATCAGGATGCCGATCCAGATGAGGCAAAACCCGAACAACTTCATCGGGGAGGTAGGCTCCTTGAACAGGAACACCGAGAAGAAGAAAGTGATCGTGGGGCTTATGTACTGAATGAAGCCGACAGAGATATAGGATATCCGCGGCACGGCCTCCGCGAACAGCAGCAGCGGCACGGCGGTCGCGATGCCCGCGCCGAACACGAGCGCGTTCTCTCCCGCGCTGTAGGACATGAAGCCCCGTTCGGCGAAAGCCAGAAGATAGACGAGCGCCAGGGGCAGCACGAGCAGGGTTTCCAGCATCAGCCCCGTGTAGGAGTGCAGCTTTATCCTGACCTTTATCAACCCGTACACGGAGAAAGTCGCGGCCAGCGTGAGGGATATCCACGGAACGGCACCCGTCTGCACGCCGGCGACAATCACGCCGGCCAGCGCGAAGCCGCAGGCCGCAGCGCCCAAGCGCGACAGGCGCTCGTGCAAAAATGCCAAGGACAGGACGAAGTTGAGCAGGGGATTGATGAAGTAGCCGAGGCTCGCCTCCGCCACGTGGTTGTTGTTGACGGCGAACAGGTAGGTGAGCCAGTTGACCGAGATCAAAAGCGAGGCGGCGAACAGGCGCGCGGCCTGCGAGGGATTGTGCAAAAGCCCCTTGATTTCGCTGAAAAAGACGCCGCGCCACTTGCCGATCACGAGAAGCAAGAGCAGCATGAACACGGGCGTCCACAGGATGCGATAGCATATGATGTCGAGCGGCGGCAGATCGTCGATCAATTTCCAATAAAGTACGAGAACGCCCCAGATGATATGGGCGCCAAAGGCTGCGGAAAGGCCGCGGGCCCGGTCTTTGCTTATTTTCATTTCACATAAAACCTAATATATTCCAATATGGTATGCTGAGCATGATGCCGGCCAGCGAAACGACGGAGTATGCGACGCTCATTTTGACCGTATCGCGATGCCGAACCATGCTCGCCGCCTGCCCCAGCGCGGGCAGGAACGAGATGTTTTGATATTTCAGGAAAAAGATCTGCATGGACGTATATACGACGATGCCCATGATGAAAGGACTGATGCCGAGCGGTTCCACGACGGGTGACAGGATCGCCATGAAGAGGACCAAGGACGCGGACATGGAAACGATGACGCTGCGCAGCACTATCGTCAGCACCGCAACCGCCGGAAAGAGCAGAAGCGGGTTGCCGACAGAGCTTATGGCGGGCCGCAGCATCTCGATCAGCCAATCGTTGATGCCGAGAAGCGAAAATATATTGCTCATCCCCAGCACGGCGCCCACGAAGAGCAAAAGCCCCCATTGCATCTCCCTGAGCAGCTCTCGGTCTTGCAAAGCCCCGGCGAAGCAGAGCGCGACCGCGGCCAAAAGCGCCGTTACGGACGCATCGAGACCCGTGAGAGGCTCCGTTATCCACAGCGCGAGACACAGGAGCAGGAGGACCGCCGTGATCTTCTCGTCGCGCCGCAGAGGACCCTGCTCGGCGATCATGCGCTCGATGTAGTCGCGGGAGCGGGTCTCGTCCGCTTTCGGGCCGTACAGCAGGAGCAGGGATATATAGGAACCCACCAAAAACACGGCGGCCCATACGATCATGCTTTCAAACCAGCGAAGCCAAGTAAGGGAAGCCTGTATGTGCGCGGGCAAGGTACCCTTGAGCAAAAAACCGATCACACAGGCGCTTTGAAAGATCGGTCCCGTCTGTCCGTACCCCATATAGGTCGAGAGGAACAAACCCGTCGCCGCCTTGCCGTAAGGCTCATAGCCGAGCGCCCGCGACGTTTCCGCGCCGATCGCGCCGGCCAGAACAGCCTTTGCGGTGGAACTGGGGATCAGCGGCGCGACAACAAAGCCGGAAAAGAGCATCGCTGCGACCTGTCCCCTGTAATTCGCGGGAAAGAGCCGTATGATTCGAAGCGCGATTCGCTTCAAGAGTCCGCATTTCGATACGGCTGCGCAGATCGCGAACGAGCCGAACAGCAGCCAGAACGTAGTGGAATTGAACGCGCTAAACGCGTCCCGAAACGAAGCGACGCCGGTCACGACCCAAAGCGTACACATCAGGAGGGCGACCATGTAGTCGGGAAGAACATCCGTCACCCAAAAGCAAACAGCGCCCGCCAATATGCCGAGCGCAGTGAGTGCTTCACGGCTCAAAGCCTCTGCGGGCAGAAACGCGACGGCGAAACCGATCACAACGCCCGCAACCAAGCCGATACATCGCTTTCTCTGAAACGTCAAAGTATTCCCCCTATAACCCGTGCGAGTGTCGTTTTGCGCATTGCCGCATTCGGGCCACAGTGGAAATTATATCGTATTTTTGAACATTTGACAAGACGGAAGATGCAACAAAAAAATGGTATCAATCTGTTTTTCGGCGTGATATAATACCTAATATAAGAAGAGTTGACAAAAGGACGGCTCGAACAAAGGGATCGGTTGCGCTGCGGTTTCATCGAAAAAAACACACAAGGGGAGGTGCGATGCTTTGGAAATAAGCCAGTATATGAACAGGTATCCCATCACCTTGAACGAAAAAGACCCGTTCGAAAAGGCGGTTGAGGTTTTCGCGTCCCACAAGACCAACGGCATCCCCATTGTGAACGACAAGGGCGCGATGACGGGCATCATCAGCCTCGCGCGGGCCTTTCGTCTCTTGCACGACGCCATAGACCAAAACGTTCCGCTGGAGGCGGTCATGATTCGGGACCCGATCGTGGTCGAGCCGGAGGAGGACATCGACGAGTTGATCGAGCGGCCCGTCAGCGTGCTGCCCGTCGTGAAAGACGAGCGCTTGGTGGGGCTTTATTCCATGCCCGACACGATACGCGCCTATTACAATTCCACGAAGTTTCTTCGATTGGAGTTGGACGCGATCATCAAGGGACTTTACAACGGCATCGTCACCATAGACGCGTCCGAGTGCATTCGCGTGATCAATCCTGCGGCGGCTGCGGCCCTCGATGTGGAGGCGGGTGCGGTAATCGGGAAAAACATCAATGAAATCTTTCCGCAGGCCGGCATGTCGGAGGTGATGCAGTCCGGGCAGGCGGCGATCAATCGCAAGATTCGCTACGGGGACAAGACTTTCCTTGTGACCTGCACGAAAGTGAACGGCGAGCATGAGATCGGAATCGCGATCATCAACGATTTCACGGAACTGGCGGTCGTTTACGAGGAACTGTCGCAGACGAAAGAGCTTATGCAGGAGCTGGAAACCATCATCGAAACGTCCTCGGACGGCATCCTCGTGACGGACGAAAAGGGCGGTATCGTCAAGGTGAACACGGCCTTGGCGGACATCTTCGCGGAAACGACCGATGCGATCATCGGGAAGAACATAGGAGACTACGAACACATATTCGGGGAGAACATCCTCGAACGCCTGTATGCCGGGCAGGGAACGCCCGGTGCAAAGGGCGCAAAGGGCCTGCCGCGCTACGCGAAGCTGGGCGAAACGCGCCTTATGGCCGCGGTGAACCCGATCCTCGCGAAAGGCGGGGTCTATAGCGGCTTCGTCGCGGACATACAGGACATCACGCGCGCGCACGAGCTGGAGCGGCAGGTGAACCGGCTCGAGATTCTGTACCGGCAAGAGGTGAAAAAATCGGCAGCCGTCGAGAAATACGTCTTTACGGATCCCGGCAGCCGGCGCTTGCTGGAGAAAGTGCTGCAGATTGCGCGCGTGGATTCCACCGTCCTCATCACGGGCGAGTCCGGCGTCGGCAAGGAGGTCGTGGCGGAGATCCTGTTTAACTCCGGCAACAGGGCGGACAAGGCTTTCGTGAAGATCAACTGCGGCGCGATTCCCGAATCCCTGCTCGAATCGGAACTCTTCGGCTACGAACCCGGCGCTTTCACGGGGGCGGGAAAGAAAGGGAAGATCGGCATTCTTGAAATCGCCAACAACGGAACCATCTTTCTCGACGAGATCGGCGCGCTGCCGATTCCGCTTCAGGTGAAGCTGCTGCGCGTCCTGCAGTCGCAGGAGATCATGCGCGTGGGCGGCGTCGCGCCGAGGAAGATCGACGTGCGCGTCATCGCCGCGACGAACAAGGACTTGGCCGAGATGGTGGCCGCGGGGAATTTTCGCCCGGATTTGTACTACCGGCTCAACGTCGTACCCGTCTTCGTGCCGCCGCTGCGCGACAGAAAAGAGGACATCCCGGCGCTGCTGCATCATTTTCTGGGCAAGTACAACGCGAAGTACAAGCTGTCCAAATCGTTCGGCGCCTCCGCGATCAAACAGATGCTGAACTACAACTGGCCGGGCAATGTCCGGGAGCTGGAGAATATGGTGGAGCGGGCCGTAGTCACGAGCGACGGGGACACGATTGAGAGCCTGACGGACGAAACGCTGCACGGAAGCAAGTCCTTGCGGCCCGGCCCCGAGGAAATTCACTTCGACCGGAACTACAGGGAGATCGTGAACGATTACGAGGCGATCTTGCTGCACAAGGCGCTCAAGCAGTACGGCACGACGCGAAAGATGTCCGCGGCCTTGGGTCTGAACCAATCGACGATTGTAAAGAAGATGTCGCGGCTGGGCATTTCGCGATAAGATAAAAAAGGAATCAGCTTTGATGATTTTTTTCATCGCACGCGGGCAGTGTTTTCGCTGATTTTTCGCGTTTCTGTGCGTTTTACGGGGAAATGCGCGAGAATTGATGATTTTTTTCATCAATTTGCGTCGCGGGCTTTCCCTTTTCTGCCGTTTTTCGTTGATTTTCTCGCATTCTTGGCATTGGCACGTTTATTGCACAATTATTTGTAACATTCACAATATTGTAAATTGCAAAACAAGTAAATTCAGTTAACCTTCTTCGGATTCACCGGGGGCGAGAGGCGGGGCCGATGTTTGCCCGGGCGGTTCGCGCGCAAGCCCTTGGGGGTTTCGGAGACGTGTATTTAAAAGAATGGAGGATTTACAATGGCACAGGAAACTTCACAGAAAGGCTTTTATTACGGGTGGTGGATCGTCATCACAGGCATGTGTCTTATGGGCGTGGTCTTCTCCGCGGTCGTCAGTCTGCCGGGGATCTTCACTGTTCCCATCACGACGGAGCCCGGCGGTGCGCTGGA
>JAITAX010000118.1 GCA_031283865.1 Eubacteriales Family XIII. Incertae Sedis bacterium | reverse complement strand
CAAGACCGCTGTAGAGGCCGTCGCCGAAGGCAAGGCGGCTGAGGCCGAGATAACAGAATGGCTCGAAATGACGCCGCGGGACGCCGCGGAACGGGCTTGGTCCGTGCGGGAGGTGCGATGATGGCGATTCAAAAGGATCTGTCCATAGACTATCTGGGGGTCAAATGCGAGAACCCCTTCTTTCTTTCATCCTCGCCCGTCGGCGGCAATTACGATATGGTCGCCAAATGCTTCGAGACGGGATGGGGCGGCGTGTTTTTCAAGACGATCGGCATATTCGTCGCCGACGAGTGCTCGCCGCGCTTTGACAACAACGGCAAGGAGGGCCTGCCGTGGATCGGCTTCAAGAATATGGAGCAGATCTCCGACAAGCCGACGGAACAGAACTTCGAGTATCTGGCGCGGCTGAAGCGGGACTATCCGGACAAGGTCATCGTGTCGAGCATCATGGGCAGCAGTGTCGACGAGTGGAAACAGCTTGCAAAGATGTCGGAACAGGCGGGCGCGGACCTGATCGAGGGAAATTTTTCTTGCCCGCAGATGACGAGCCACGCGATGGGTTCCGACGTCGGTTCCTCTCCCGAGCTTGTGAAGCAGTACAGCGAGGCCGTCACATCGGTTACGGACATCCCGTTCATCGCGAAGATGACGCCGAACATCACGAACATGAACCTCCCCGCGCGCGCGGCTGTCTCGGGCGGCGCGAAAGGCGTTTCGGCCATCAATACGATCAAATCCATCACGAACATCGACCTTGAGAACATGACGGCCATGCCGGTCGTGGACGGCAAATCCTCGATATCCGGCTACTCCGGGGCGGCCGTGCGGCCGGTCGCGCTGCGCTTCTGCGCGCTGCTCGCGCAGGACGCGGAATTGAAGTCCGCGGAGCTTTCCGGCATCGGCGGCATAGAGACATGGTGCGACGCCTTGGAATTTCTGCTTGTCGGCTGCCGCAATCTTCAGGTGACGACCTCCGTCATGCAGTACGGCTACCGCATCGTCGAGGATATGATCAGCGGTCTGTCGCACTTCATGGAAGAGCGCGGCTGCGGCAGTCTCGACGCGTTGATCGGAAAGGCGCTGCCGAACATCATACCGGCCGAGGAATTGAACCGCGATTTTAGGATTATTCCTAAGATCGACGACGACAGTTGCGTGGGCTGCGGCAGGTGCTACATCTCCTGCTACGACGGCGCGCATCAGGCCATCGACTGGGAGGAGGAGAGGCGCCGGCCCGTTATCAACGACAACTGCGTAGGCTGTCACCTCTGCCTGAACGTATGCCCCGTGGCGGACTGCATCACGCCGGGCGAGATCAAATTCAAGGAGGGCCGGAAGAGGACGGAGATCGCGTTGAAGCGATATTACGATTGAGGACGGGGCAGTCCGCGCTTCTGTAGGCGGCGGGTTTCCGTTTGCAAGGCTGTCGGCGGCGGGCGCAATCCCCCGCTGACGCCAAAATCGAATCGGTTTGGAATGGGGGCGATATGAAGATAAAATTTTGCGGGGCCGCGAGTTCCGTCACGGGTTCCTGCCACCTCGTTTTCGGCGAGGGCTTCAAGCTGCTGCTGGACTGCGGGCAATTTCAGGGATCAAAGGCGCAGGAGGCCTGCAATTACGAGGCATTCCCGTTCAATCCCGCCGAGATAGACTTTCTGCTGCTCAGCCACGCGCACATCGACCACTGCGGGCGCATACCCCTGCTCGTGAAACGGGGCTTTTCGGGCAAGATATACTGCACCGACGCCACGGCCGATCTGGTGCGCATCATGCTGATGGACAGCGGCTACATACACGAGAAAGAGTCCGAATGGAAGAACCGCAAGGCCGCGCGTGCCGGGAAGCCGCCCGTCGAGCCGCTCTACACGATCAAGGACGTTGAGAACGCCTTGAAATATCTCGAACCCGTCATGTACGACAAGCTTGTGGAGCCGAACGACAGGCTGCGCTTCGTGTTCAACGAGGCCGGCCACATCCTCGGTTCCGCCGTCACGGAGCTGTGGGCGGAGGAGAACGGACGCACGACGAAGCTCGTCTACACGGGCGATCTCGGCGTCGCGGGGCGCCCGATCCTGCGGGATCCGAAGATCATCAAGAAAGCCGACTATGTGATCTTGGAGAGCACTTACGGCGACAGGCTGCACGAAGCGCACGGCACGGGCATAGATCGCCTGATGGATATCGTGCTTGCAACGGCAAGGAGGGGCGGGACCGTTGTGATCCCGTCTTTCGCCGTGGGCAGGACGCAGGAGTTGATCTTTGAGTTCAACCGCTTTTACGAGCGAAACGCGGCGGCGCGGCGCGAATTGGACGGCGTCATGTTCTACGTGGACAGCCCCATGGCTACGAGCGCGACCGAGATCTTTCGCAAAAACGCGCAGGTCTTCGACGACGAAACCAAGAATTACATCTTGGCGGGCGACAATCCGCTCGACTTCAAAAACCTGCGGTTCACGCGCACGAGCGATGAATCGAAAGCGCTGAACGAACGCGCGGGGGCAAAGGTGATCCTGTCGGCGAGCGGCATGTGCGACGCGGGCCGCATACGCCACCATCTCAAGCACAATCTGTGGAATCCCAAGTCGAGCATTGTGTTCGTCGGCTATCAGGCTGAGGGTACGCTGGGTCGCGCGCTGCTGTCGGGCCTCGACCGCGTGACGCTGTTCGGGGAGGAGGTCTGCGTGAACGCAGAGATACACAACCTCGAGAGCTTTTCCGGCCACGCCGATCGCGACGGACTGATGGACTGGGTTTCCGGATTAAGACAGGCGCCCGGCAGGATCTTTCTGGTACACGGCGAAGCGGGGGCGAAGCGTGCGCTCGCGGAGCGGATCGGGCGGGAGCTTGGCTATGCGGTCACGGTTGTGGAGGGTTTTTCCGAATTTGATCTGAGCCTCGGCGCGGTCGTCACGCGGCAGGAGATCCTGCAGAGCTTCGCGGATCGGGAGCAGCTCCTTTCCGTGCGCGAGAGGATTGCGAAGATTCACGGTGCGCTTGAAACCATACTGTATCGCACAAGCTTGGTATTTGATGCGGGTCTGCCTGCGGACCGCATCCTTGAGATCGGCGATGCGGTGCGCGTTTTGGAAAAAGACGCGCTGCTCTTGGGTTCCGCCGTGAACCGCGAGGATGCCGCCGAAATCGTTTAATAATTCAGAAAGTTTATATTTATTGCAATTATTTTATTTCCGGAAAGCGATTAAAAGTCATGGAAAAATACAGGGCTTTCCGGTATAATAGCTGCGGGAGAGGATCATGTCGCTGTTGACGGACATTTCAACGGGCGTGCAGCAGGTGGCCGACGCCATTTCCATCGCCATAGGCGTGGAGGTGGAGATCGTTGACGACGAACTCACCTTGGTCGGCGGCACGGGCGCGTACCGCAATAAGATCGGCGCAAAAGAGGAGTTCGGCCGGCTCGACGGGGAATACCTGTACGCGCGCATGTTGCGAAGCGATGCGACGGCCTATATCGAGGACACGGGCAAGTATCCGGATTACGGCGCGTCCCTGCTCACGGGCAGTGCGCGGGAGCTGACCGAAATCTGTACGCCCATCAAGCTGCACGGCGCCGTCATAGGCGTCATCGGGTTCATCGCCGTGCAGGAGGAACAGCGCGCCGTACTGATCGACCGGCACGAGAATATGGCCGTCTTTGTCGAGAAAATGGCGGATCTGCTTGCGGCCAAGGCCGACCAACGCGCCCTGCTGAACGCCGCCGAAAGCACGATGAACGAGCTTAACACGGTGATCGAGGCCACGCACGAGGGCATCTTTGACATCGATCGCAACGGCTATATCAAGCACTGCAACAGCATGGCCGAAAAGCTGTTCTTCGCTTCGCGAAGCGCAATCATAGGCGGCCACATCAGCGAATATATGCACGGCGCGCCGGCCCTTGACGTGCTTAGGACGGGGAAAGGCTATACGGAGCGAGAAGAGGTCTACAGGACGTGGAAAGGCACGCGGCATTTCATCGTAACCGCCAGACCCTATTGCAGCGGCGCGGAGATTGAGGGCGTCGTGATCTCTTTCCGAGACATCGAAGAGGCCCATAAGCTCGCGTACAGCATCAACACGGGTGCGCTCAAGTACACCTTTGACGACATTATCGGCGACGACGAGGTCATGCTCCGCGTAAAGAACCAAGCCGTGATGATCGCCCGCGGCAATTCCACGGTGCTGATCACGGGCGAAAGCGGCACGGGCAAGGAGATGTTCGCGAAAGCCATTCACTATTCGGGTTTGCGCGCGGCCGGCCCTTTCGTGACCGTCAACTGCGGCGCGATTCCGGAAAATCTGCTGGAAAGTGAGCTGTTCGGCTACGAGCGCGGCGCCTTCACGGGCGCGAGCGAACGCGGCAAGATCGGCAAGTTCGAACTGGCGAACGACGGCACTGTATTTCTCGACGAGATAGGCGATCTGCCGCTCCACCTGCAGGTAAAGCTGCTGCACGTACTGCAAAACATGCGCTTTGAACGCGTCGGCGGCAACAAGACCGTCATCGCGGACGTGCGGGTCATCGCGGCCACAAACCGGGACCTCGAGGAGATGATCCGTCAAGGGAACTTCCGCGAGGATCTGTACTACCGCCTCAGCGTCATCCCCCTCACGACGCCGCCCCTGCGCGGCAGGCGGGAGGACATACGGCGTCTGATGAAGCATTTTCTGGCTAAGTACAACGCGTTCATGAACAAGGGCATCGTCGGCTTTACGGAACAGGCCGAACGGATATACGAGAACCACAGTTGGCCGGGCCATGTCAGGGAGCGTGAGACCGCTGTGGAATACGGCGTGAATATGGCCTGCGGCGACCGCATAGACGCGGATGCCGTTCCTGCGCGGCTGCTGCGCGGCGAGGAGGATCGGACACAGCCGCCGGAAAGCGATGTTTCCCTTGCGGAGCAGATCCGCCGCTACGAAAGGGGGGTCATCGCGAAACGCTTGGCGCAGTACGGCGCCGGCAGCCGCGCCAAGGACGCCGTCGCCAAGGAGCTGGGCATATCGCGGGCGACGCTGTACCGCCGTCTGTCCGAACTCGAAATCACATAAAGACGGTTATTATTCAATATTGAAAAGGGTTTTGAAAGGGAGGAGAAATCATGTCATTGCGAGAAGCACTGCCAAAGGTAAGCACGGCCCTGCCCGGTCCGAAAGCGAAAGAGGCCCTCGAAAAGCGGGCGCGCGTGATACCGGCGGCCATCAAATCCATCTATCCGCTCGTGATAAAACGCGGCGAGGGCGCGATGTTTGAAGACCTCGACGGCAACATCTTCCTCGACTGGGTCGGGGGCGTGGGCGTGATGAACATCGGCTACAGCCATCCCGCGCTCATCGAGGCCGTAAAGGAACAATCCGAGAAATACTTTCATTCGATGATGAACATTACGACGCACACGGGTTATCTCGATCTGGCGGAAGCACTGAGCAAGATCGCGCCCGTAAAGGGCGAGGTGCGAAACACGATGTTCGTGAACAGCGGCGCCGAAGCCGACGAGAACGCGGTCAAGATCGCGCGCGGCTTCACGGGCAGGCCGAACATCATCGTGTTCACGGGCGCTTTCCACGGTCGCACCATGCTCACGATGACGATGACGGCCAAGAAAGCCTACGCCGTCGGCATGGGACCTTTCCCGGACGGCATCTACCGCGCCGAATTTCCGAATCTCTACAGGCGGCCCGCCGGCGTGAGCGAGGCCGAGGCCGTTGCGTATTACGTCAAAAAGCTGGAAGAGGTGTTCGTGGAGGTGTCGCCCGCGCAGTATGTGGCGGCCATCGTCTTTGAACCCGTGCAGGGCGAGGGCGGTTTTGTGCCCGCGCCGCTCGAATGGGTCAAGGCGGTCAGGGCCATCTGCGACAAGCACGGCATCATGATGGTTACGGACGAGGTGCAGACGGGCTTCGCGCGCTCCGGCAGGATGTTTGCGTCGGAATATTACAAAGAAGCCGGCTGCGCTCCCGACATCATCACGATGGCAAAATCCATCGCGGGCGGTCTGCCGCTTTCTGCGGTCACGGCGCGCAAGGAGATCTTCGACGGCACGCCGGGCGGCACCATCGGCGGCACCTACTGCGGCAATGCCGTCGCCGTCGCGTCCGCGCTGAAAGTTCTCGAGGTCATGACGAAAGAGGATTATCCGGGCAAGGCGCTGCGCATCGCCGGCAAGTGCATGAAGCGCTTCAACGCTTGGAAAGACGCCTATGAATTTATTGGGGACGTCCGGGGCGTGGGGGCGATGCTCGGCATCGAGTTCGTAAAGACCAAGGCCGGAAAAGAGCCTTACGCCGATCTCGTGAGCGCGATTGTGACGGAGGCTTGGACGCGCGGCCTCGTGCTGGAAAACGCCGGCACCTACGGCAACGCAATCCGCTTCCTGTGTCCGCTCTGCGTGACGGACGCCCAACTCGAAGCGGGCCTTGACATCTTCGAGCAGTCCATCGAGGCGGCGGCAAAAAAGCTCAAATAACCGGTTCCGCGCCGGCGGGCGGCGCGCGCGCGCACCCGCGCGCAAGCTTTGGGCATAAACGCCGGTGACCCGCCGTGAGGGTTTCATCCCGAACCGAAAGGAGGGGCAGCTCTTTGCGGCGCTGCGAAGAGCGGAGAGGATTCCCAAGCCTCCGGCCGGCCGGCTCGTTACTGTAACAAAAAATCAAAAGAAACTCCTTTTATAAAAGGAGTTCTTTTGATTTTGATATGAATGTATGGTATACTCCAAATATAGTATTTGATTTCAGCGGCGCGGACCGTAAACGAACGCCGCGAAACGTTTTGCAACAGCAAGGAGACAGTATGATCAAGTTGATTCACGCGAGTACATCCGAAATTGACGAGTTGGACGCGGCCATGAATGAAATCCTGTCGCAGATCGATCTTGAAAACGGCCTTTTGGCGCACTCGGTCGGCATTGTGGCCTGTTATTACGAATTTGTTGAAACAGGCGTCGTGGGCGCGCTGTGCGAGGCCCTGCCTTTCGATGTGATCGGCTGCACGGTTTTGGGCAGCGCAATCAACGGGCGATACGGCCTGGAGCAGCTGAGCCTCTCCGTCCTGACGAGCGACGACGTGCACTTCGCGACTGCGTTTTCCGAAGAGATCTCAAAGGACGACGTCGATGCGCCCCTCGCGCGGGCCTACGAGGAGGCGAGGGGAAAACTGCGGGCGGAACCCTCGTTCATCTTCGCGTTCGCGCCCATCATGACCGACGTCAGCGGGGACAACATGCTGAGGCGGCTCGATGCGGTCGGCGGGGGCATTCCCGTATTCGGGACGCTGTCCAACGACACCTCGCTCACCTACGAGAACAGCATGGTCTTTCGGAACGGCGATGTCGCCCGTCACAAGGCCGCCCTGCTGTTGATCGAGGGCGCCGTCAATCCCCGTTTTTTTACGACCGCCATTTCGGAGAAAAACATTCAGCAGCGAACGGCAATCGTGACGGATGCCGAGGGTTCGCTGCTCAAGCGCGTGGACAACATGTCGGGCCTCCAATACCTGGCAAGCTTGGGCGTAGAGACCAACGGCCTTGCGGCCGTAACCACGCTGCCTTTTCTCATCGATTACGGCGACGGCACGAAACCGGTCGCGTTCAGCATGTACGCTTTCACGGATGAGGGCATCTTTTGCGGCGGAAACATACCGGTCGGCGCGAAGATCGCAATTGCGGACGTGGACCACAACAGCGTTATGGAAACCGCGGAAAGCACCGTTTCGCAGGCGCTCGCGGACGCGAAAAAGAACGGCGGCGATTTCATCTTGGCGATTCCCTGCTTTACGCGGGGACTTGTCATCAGTCCAAACTCCGAGGAGGAGATGCGGAAGACCTCGGAGATGATCGGCGACGCGCTTCCTTTTATGCTGCTCTACAGCGGCGGAGAGATGTGTCCCGTTTACGACGAGAAGCGAAATATCGTCAACCGTTTTCACAACCTTACGTATACGCTGGTGGTTTTTTAACGATACCCGCGGGACCGCTTCAATTTGAGGGCATTCAAAGGGATTGACAACGTTGTTTAAATGCAGGAGGGGATTCTTGTGGCGCATGATACGATTGCACAGCCAAACGAAGAGTTGAAACAACAGAATGAAGCGTTAAAAAATGAAATCCTGACGCTCAGCCGCCGCTTGCATCGCTTACAGAGCACCTTGGACCGCAACAAAGCCGTGGCCGCGTCCATTACGAATATCAATTCCATGCAGAAGCATGAGAAGAGCCGGCAGGAGAGCTATCTGCAACTGCTGCTCGAAAACAGCACCAACATCATCCTGCTGTTCGACCGGGACGAGCGTCTGGCCTATTGCACGGGCGTTTTTCTGAAAATGGCGCGGATATCGAGCTTCGGTCTGATCGGCGGCAAGCTGTTCGATGAGCTCTTCGCCGGTCTTGCCGACGCGGAATGGATCGGCGTATTCTCCGAGATGCTGCAGGCCGCCATGAAAGAGAAAAAGTCGCTCGAAACGGAGGCCATGCTCGACATCTGCGGCGAGGATTTTCGCAAATACATGATCCAATTCACGCCGATGATCAATTCGGACGGGGAGATCGAGGGCGCGATGATGCTGTTCCACGACGTTACGGATATCGAACACGCGCGGGAAGCGGCGGAGGCGGCCTCGCGCTCGAAGAGCGAATTTCTCTCCAATATGAGCCACGAGATGCGCACGCCGATGAACGCCATCATCGGCATGACCTCCATCGGCAAGATGTCCGGCGACATAGAACGCAAGGATTACTGCCTGAACAAGATCGAGGACGCGTCCACGCATCTGCTCGGCGTAATCAACGATATACTGGACATGTCGAAGATCGAATCCGGCAAATTCGAGTTGTCGCCCGACGTCTTCAAATTTGAAAAAATGCTTCAAAAGGTCGTAAACGTAATCAATTTCCGCGTGGATGAGAAGCACCAGAACTTCAGCGTACACATCGACAAGGACATCCCCGAAACGCTGATCGGCGACGACCAGCGCCTGGCGCAGGTGATTACGAATCTGCTGGGCAACGCGGTGAAATTCACACCGGAGTGCGGCTCGGTACGCTTGGACGCGCAGCTCTTGCAGGAGGAAAACGGCGTTTGTACGCTGCAGATCGAGGTGCGCGACACGGGCATAGGCATAAACGAGCAGCAGCAGGCGCGCCTGTTCAGTTCTTTCGAGCAGGCCGACAGCAGCACCTCGCGCAAGTTCGGAGGCACGGGGCTCGGCCTCGCGATCTCAAAGAACATCGTCGAGATGATGGGCGGCCGCATCCGGGTAGAATCGAGGCTTGGCGAGGGCGCGACTTTCTCCTTTACCGTCTGCGTTCGGCGCGGCGAGGAGGAGCGCCGCAGCCTGCTCGATGCGAGCGTTCGCCCGGACAACATGCGCATGCTCGCGGTGGACGACGCGCCCGAGATACTCGAATATTTTGAGGCTGTGTCGCGCCGCTTCGGCATCGCCTGCGACCTTGCGCCCGGCGG
>JAITAX010000073.1 GCA_031283865.1 Eubacteriales Family XIII. Incertae Sedis bacterium | reverse complement strand
TTCAACGCGAAGCACGGGAAGCAAATGCGCTTCTCCGACGCGCTCATAGACGCCATGTGCGGCTGGCCTTGGCCGGGCAACGTGCGCCAGCTGGAGTATTTCGTGGAGCGCATGGCGATCCTGCGCAACGGGGAAATCGGCCCCGGCGATATCCCGGACGGCGATATACGCGACGACGGTCTGTTCGGCGAGCGGCCGGACGCCGCCGTGCTGGTTCGCAGGATCATGCCCCTGCAAGGCGCGCTGGACGAAACGGAGCGGCAGCTCTTTCGCCTTGCGGCGAAGAACGGTCGCAGTTCCTATGAAATCGCGAAGATCCTCGATACGAGCCAAGCGAACGCCTATCGAAAGATCAAAAAATACCTCGCGAGCAAAGAGGATTTGCGAGAGGCACCGGCGATTCACGGGGATAAGTTTATTTGAATCAAGCAATTCAGTTTGACTTTCTCTAAACGTTTTGAAATTTGTCCATATGTACGGCGTGGTAAGTTTTTTTGATTTAGCGCCGTGGACAAACGTGAGAATATTCTGCAAAAAACGCCTAAAATTCAATATTTTTTGATTTGGCGCGATTTTTGCATTTATTTGATAATCATGTTGTGGGGGACATGTTGGCGAAGCACCGCCTGTGCAAACAGACGGACGGATCTTGGGGTTGCCGTGCGCGCTCGCCGCCGTTATCCTGATATTTCCGATATACCGCGGAAAAAGAGCGTTGCGCGCGGAAAAGCTTTTGCGGTGAACATCGGAAGCAAAAGAAAGGAGTTGCAGGTACTATGTCGATTATGTCTCTCAGTGTTATCATCCTAATTGTTCTCAGCGTCGTATTTATTATCATGGGCATCCAATTCCGCAAGATCACCACCACGTCCGAGGATTTCATGCTCGGCGGTCGCAAGGCACCGTTCTGGCTCATGCTTGCGGCCTACCTCGGCGGCGCGATCGGCGGCTCGAGCGTGTCCGGCTACATCGGCTACGGCTACTCGGGCGGCATGTCCACCATCTGGTCTGCGTTGCTGCCGGGCCTTGGGCTCACGGCGTTCATCGTGATCTTCGCACGCAGACTGAACCACTTCGGCCGCGTTACGGGAGCGGCCACGATTACGGACTTCCTCTGCGCGCGCTACGGTGAGAGCGTCCGCATACCGTCCGCGATCATGTCCTTCTTCCGCCCCGCTTTCATCACGGGTATGCAGTACCTCGCCATCGCGATTGTGCTGCGGGTGGCTTTCGGCTGGCCCCTCTGGGTGGGCGTGCTGCTCTCCGCCGTCGTCATCTTGGCCTATCTCGTAACGGCGGGGCAGTATTCGGCGCTCGTGACGCAGTGGATTCAGGCCATCCTGCAATCGCTCTGCATCGTTGTGTTCGCGTTCGCCGCCATCAAATTGGCGGGCGGCATGGAAGAAACGCTCTACGGGCTCTACAACATCCTGCCCGAGAACTTCGTGAACGGATTGTCCCTGAGTTGGTCGCAGTTCAGCGTGTGGTTCCTGACGCTGTGCCTGTTCTATCTCGTGGATCCCTGGGCCTACATGTGGGCCTACATCGGCAAGACGCCGAGGATCACGCAGAACGCGCAGCTCGCGATGTGTTCGCAGTTTTACGGCATGCTTGTGTTCATAGCCGGCATGTGCGTCACCGTCGCGGTCACGTCAGGCAAACTCATCTTCCCGGAGGGCCTCACGCCCGATTCCGTCTACGCCTACATCTCTTTGAATGAAAGTTCTACATTTGTGGGTATGCTCCTCGTGGTCGGTCTGCTGATGACGATTGTCTCCTGCGGTTCGTCTTTCATCATGAACGGCGTGACAATCCTGACCAAGGACATCTACAAGAGCGCCATCAACAAGAACGCGACGGACAAGCAGATGCTCAGCG
Organism: Eubacteriales Family XIII. Incertae Sedis bacterium; assembly: GCA_031283865.1. Taxonomy (GTDB): domain Bacteria; phylum Bacillota; class Clostridia; order Peptostreptococcales; family Anaerovoracaceae; genus JAITLA01. Next base: position 1,434 of record JAITAX010000073.1, on the reverse strand, counting down.
CAAGCCGCATTTCCGTCGTAATCGTATCCCTGCTCGGCATAGCGGGCGCGCTGTGGCTGCCCATTCTCGTGCCGCTCTGGGTGCTGGCGCAGGCGCTCGTACTCGGCGGTCTCTTGGCTGCCATCCTCAGCGCGTGGTGGTGGAAGCGCGGCACCTCTCAGGGCGCGTTCGCGTCGATCATCTGCGGCGGCGCATCGTCGATCGGCTGGGCCATGTACGCGTGGACGACGACGGGCAGCCCCGGAAGCTTGATCGGCGGTCTGCACGCGGCCCATATCGGCGTGATGGTGTCGGTGCCGGTCATGATCATCGTCAGTCTTCTGACGAAGCCCGACTACAGCAAGGCGGACGCGACGAGCTATAAGGTGCTCGGCGATGCGATGAAGCAGGCGCAGGCGGCCGCAGGCGATCCGGACAGGCCGGGACTCTTCGGCTTCTTCGGTGCGGAAAAGGGCTATGTAAAAGCCGCTTGGGTACTCGTCATCATCTTGTTCGCGCTTCACTACTTCCTCGTGTTCGGTTTCCATCTGGAGATTTTCGGTGCTTTCACCATATGGATTTCAGTCATCGTCAGCATCGGCATGATGCTCGTCATCGGGGTTATGGGCGCTTACGATTTGAGCGGGTTCCTGAAGAAGTCGCCCAAGCAAGAAGAACGATTGCAAGCGTAAAGGTTTTTGTTTGCGAACGGCGTGCCGGCAAATGCGCGCCGTTCGCGTTCGTTTGAAGAGGGGAGAGCGTATGAAAAGCGAGATCAAACAGCGCATTGCGGCGTACATTGAGGAAAACCGCGATGCGTATCACAAGCTTTCCAAGGCGATCTGGGACAAGCCTGAACTTGGCATGGAGGAATACGAGGCGCACCGGCTGCACACGGAGTTCCTGCGGGAACGCGGTTTCCGCGTGGAAACCCCCGTCGCGGGTATGCCGACGGCCTACGTTGCGACTTTCGGCGAGGGACGGCCCGTCATAGGCTTTTCGGCGGAGTATGACGCGCTTCCCGGTCTGTCGCAGCAGGTGGCGCCGCACAAGGCGCCGATTAGCCCCGGCGCGCCCGGTCAAGGCTGCGGTCACAATCTGCTGGGCGTGGCGGCTGTTCTCGCGGCCTGCTCCTTGAAAGACGCCATGCAGAAGCAGGGTCTTTCGGGGACGATCAAGCTCTTCGGCACGCCTGCGGAGGAACTCTGCATCGGCAAGCCTTTCATGGGGAGCCAAGGGGTTTTCGACGGCGTGGACATCGTCCTCGACTGGCACCCTTGGGCGGGAAGTGCGGTGAACTATTCCACCTGTCCCGCGTATTTCAACGTAAAATATCATTTTCACGGGAGGACTGCTCACGGGAACGCCCCCTGGCACGGCCGGAGCGCCCTTGACGCCGCGATTCTTCAGGCGCACGCGATCGAACTGCTGCGGGAACACTACCCGCCGGGACCG
>JAITAX010000002.1 GCA_031283865.1 Eubacteriales Family XIII. Incertae Sedis bacterium | reverse complement strand
GGGTCCCTCGCCGGGGCATTCCCCGCTTGACAGAACGCGCAAATGCGTATAAAGTTAAATATAATCTTACGATTCGGAATGCTGTGAAGCGAGAAAGGATCGCCAATGAACCGGTACATCATGGTTATGGACCAGGGTACGACGAGCTGCCGCTGCATCCTCTTCGACGAGCGGGGCATGGCCGTGAGCTTCGCGCAGAAAGAATTTCGGCAGATCTATCCCGCGCCCGGCTGGGTGGAACACGACCCCATGGACATCTGGTCCACGCAGATCGGCGTCGCGCAGGAGGCCATGCTGAAAGCGCGCTGCAGCCACCGGAACATCGCGGCAATCGGCATCGCGAATCAGCGCGAAACCGCGGTGATTTGGAACAGGCGCACGGGTGAACCCATATGCAACGCCGTCGTGTGGCAGTGCCGCAGGACCGCGGACGCCGCGGACGCGCTGATCGCGCGCGGCATGACGGGATTCTTCCGCGAAAAGACGGGTCTGCGGATAGACGCGTATTTCAGCGCCACGAAGATACGGTGGATGCTCGACCACACGGCCGGCGCCAAGCGGCAGGCGGAGAACGGCGATCTGCTGTTCGGGACGATAGAAAGCTGGCTGATCTGGCGGCTGACGCGCGGCCGGGTGCACGTCACGGATTTTTCCAACGCGTCCAGAACCATGCTCTTCAACATCCACAGCCTGCGCTGGGATGAGGAGATATTGAAAGAACTCGACATCCCCGCCGCGCTGCTGCCGGCCGTCGCGCCGTCGAGCGCGCACTACGGCGATACCGACCCTGACATATTCGGCGGTCCCATCCCGATCTGCGGCGCGGCCGGCGACCAGCAGGCGGCGCTCTTCGGCCACGCCTGCTTCACGGCCGGGGAGGCGAAGAACACCTACGGGACGGGCTGTTTTCTGCTGATGAACACGGGCGAGATCCCCGTGTCTTCAAAGGCCGGCCTGCTGACTACCGTCGCGTGGGGCTTGGGCGGGCGCGCGGTCTACGCGCTGGAGGGTTCCGTGTTCGCGGCCGGCGCGGCCGTACAGTGGCTGCGCGACGAGCTCAGGCTTATCGACACGGCTGCCGAGTCTGCGTTTTTGGCCGCTTCGGTGGAGGATACGGGCGGCGTGTACTTAGTGCCGGCTTTCGCCGGACTTGGCGCGCCTTACTGGGATCCGCACGCCCGAGGCAGCATCACGGGCCTCACGCGCGGCACGGGCCGGCCGCACTTGGTGCGGGCGGCCTTGGAAGCCATCGCCTATCGCACGGCCGATCTGATTGCGGCCATGGAGCGCGAATGCGGCGTGCCGCTCACGGCGCTGCAGGCGGACGGCGGGGCCTCGGCCAACGAGTTCCTCATGCAGTTTCAGGCAGACATCATCGGTGCCCGCGTAATGCGCTCCGCGTGCGCGGAGAGCACGGCCCTCGGCGCCGCGTATCTGGCGGGCCTTGCCGCGGGTTACTGGGCGGATGAGACCGCGATAAAAAAGACGCGGCAGCCGGCCGCCGTCTTCGAGCCGCGCATGACAAAGACGCGCAGGGCGGAACTTCTGACCGGCTGGCGCGGTGCGGTGCGGTCCGTGACGAACCGGTCCTAACCCGAACGGAACGAAATCTTGGGGCATACCGGCGCCCGCCAAAATATCATACGCGAAATACGACAAGGAGAGAGCATGAAAGTCAAATCGGATATAGAAATCGCGCAGGGCAGTCCGCTGCGCCACATCCGCGAGATCGCGCGGGAGGCGGGCGTGGACGAAGTCTTTCTGGAACAGTACGGGAATTACAAAGCAAAAGTGGATTACAGGCTGCTCGATGAACGGAAAGCCGCGCCGGATGGGAAATTGGTCCTCGTGACGGCGCTCACGCCGACGCCGGCGGGCGAGGGCAAGACCACGACGACGGTGGGCCTCGCGGACGGCCTGCGCAAAATCGGCAAGAAAAGCGTCGCGGCCCTGCGCGAGCCGAGCCTCGGCCCCGTGTTCGGCGTCAAGGGCGGCGCTGCCGGCGGCGGATACGCGCAGGTCGTGCCGATGGAGGACATCAACCTGCACTTCACGGGCGATTTTCATGCCATAGGCGCGGCGAACAACCTGCTCGCGGCCATGCTCGACAACCACATCTTTCACGGAAACGCGCTCGGTCTGGACGTCGGGCGCGTCGCGTGGAAGCGCGCGGTGGACATGAACGACCGGCAGCTGCGCCGAATCGCCGGCGGTCTCGGCGGCCGCGCGAACGGCGTGCCGCGCGAAGACGGCTTCGACATCACGGTGGCCGGCGAGGTGATGGCGATCTTCTGCTTGGCGAACGGCATCGCGGATTTGAAAGAGCGCCTGTCGCGCATCATCGTCGGCTATACGCGCGACGAGAAACCCGTTACGGCAAAGGACCTGAAAGCCGTGGGCGCGATGGCGGCGCTCCTGAAAGACGCGCTGAAGCCGAACCTCGTGCAGACGCTCGAGGGGACGCCGGCTTTCGTTCACGGCGGGCCTTTCGCCAACATCGCGCACGGCTGCAACAGCGTTCTGGCCACGCGCATGGCGCTGAAGCTGGGGGAGTATGCCGTCACGGAAGCGGGTTTCGGCGCGGATCTCGGCGCGGAAAAGTTCTTCGATATCAAATGCCGCCTGACGGGACTCAGGCCCGCCGCCGTCGTGATCGTCGCGACGGTGCGGGCGCTCAAGCACCACGGCGGCGCGCGCAAGGCCGACTTGAACGATGAAAACCTGCCCGCGCTGGAGAGAGGTCTGCCCAATCTGCTGCGACATGCAGAAAATATTACAGGCGTCTTCGGCCTGCCGGCGGTCGTCGCGGTCAACGCGTTTCCGACCGACACCGCCGCCGAAATCGAAGCGGTGCAGGCCGGTTGCAGGGCCTTGGGCGTCAAGGCGGTCGTGTCCGAGGTGTGGGCAAAGGGCGGCGCGGGCGGAATGGATTTGGCGCAGGAGGTCGTGCGGCTCTGCGAGCAGCCGTCCGAATTTCGCTGCGCCTACGAAACGACCGATTCCGTAGAGGAAAAGCTGAACGCCGTCGCGACGCGGATATACCGCGCCGACGGCGTGGATCTGAGCGCCGAGGCGGCGAAACAGGCGGCCCTGCTTTCCGCGTCGGGCCTTGGGGCGCTGCCGATCTGCATGGCGAAGACGCAGTACAGCTTCTCCGACAATCCTGCCCTGCTCGGCGCGCCGCAGGGCTTCCGCATCACCGTGCGCAGTCTCAGG
>JAITAX010000135.1 GCA_031283865.1 Eubacteriales Family XIII. Incertae Sedis bacterium | reverse complement strand
GGACAGCGATAAAATTTTCATAAAATTTTTTTGTTGCAAAACGCGTTTTTTAGCAATTTAATTGGGAAGAATCTTTATAAGATAGGGGTTGGATTACCGCGGCTGCTAAAAATCTTTGTTTTCGGAAACTCCGCAATTCGACGGCCGGGGTAATATTTATCACAAATGGGCAATGAAAAATCACTTGTTATTGTAGAATCGCCGTCAAAGGCAAAGACCATAAGCAAATTTCTCGGCGGCAAGTACAAGGTCGTCGCGTCTGTCGGGCATGTTCGGGACCTGCCGAAAAGCAAGCTCGGCATAGATATCGACCGCAATTTTGAGCCGGAATACATCTCCATCAGAGGAAAAGGGGATGTAATCAAGGCCATGAAGAAAGAGGCCAAGTCCGCCGACAAGATCTATCTCGCAACGGACCCGGACCGCGAGGGCGAGGCCATATCGTGGCACATCGCCCACCTGCTGGATCTGGACCGAAACGAGGCGAACCGCATCGTTTTCAATGAAATCACGAAAGACGCCATCAAGGGCGCGGTCAAGAACCCGCGGCCGATCGATCAAAACCTCGTGGATGCGCAGCAGGCGCGGCGCGTCTTGGACCGGCTCGTGGGCTATCAGATCAGCCCCCTGCTGTGGCGCAAGATACGCAGGGGTCTGAGCGCCGGCCGCGTCCAGTCGGCGGCGCTCAAGATCATCTGCGACAGGGAAAAAGAGATCCGCAGCTTCATCCCGAAAGAATACTGGAACATTTCCGCCGTGCTGAAGAGCGCGGGCGGCGGCAAGGAGAGCAAGCCTTTCACGGCGAGGCTGACGGAGCACAAAGGCAAGAAGATCTCCGTGGACGACCGCACGGCGGCGGACGCGATTGTCGCGGCGCTGGCGCCGAACGCCTACGCCGTCAAGCGCGTCGAGCGCAAGGAGCGCGTCAGAAAGCCTTTCGCGCCGTTCACGACGAGCAGCTTGCAGCAGGAAGCCTCCTCCAAGTTGGGTTTCTACACGAAAAAGGTCATGTTCGTGGCGCAGCAGCTCTATGAGGGCGTGGAGATCAAGGGCAAGGGCGCCGTGGGCCTCGTCAGCTACATCCGGACGGACTCCGTCAGAATCTCCGCCGAAGCGCACGCCGCCGTCACGAACTACATCACGTCGAACTTCCCCGAGGGCTATCTCGGCAACAATGTCTACAGCAACAAAAAAAAGGACGTGCAGGACGCGCACGAGGCCATACGGCCCACCTATGTCGAACTGCACCCGAGCGACATCAAGGATTCCCTAACCAAGGACCAGTACGCGCTCTATCGCCTGATCTGGGCGCGTTTCGTGGCGAGCCGCATGGCGCCCGCCGTCTACGACAGCGAGGCCGTTGACATCGCGAACGGCGATTACGGCTTTCGCGCGAACGGCTCCGTGCTGAAGTTCGACGGATTCCTGCGGGTCTACGACGGCGCGGCCGCGGCTGCCGGGGACGAAAACGAAGAGAAGCGCCTGCCGCCGCTGTCGGAGGGCGAGCCCCTGACGCTCGTGGATCTTTTGAGCGAACAGAATTTCACGCAGCCGCCCTCCCGCTTCACCGAGGCCGGACTCGTCAAGGATTTGGAGGAAAAGAACATCGGCCGGCCCAGCACCTATGTGCCCATCATCGCGACGCTGACGGAAAAGCGGAAATACATCACAAGGGAAAAAAAGACGCTGTGTCCGACGGAACTCGGCTTCGTCGTGACGGAGCTGATGGAAACCTATTTCAAGGAGATCGTGGACACGGGTTTCACGGCGGGCATGGAGGACAAACTCGACGACATAGAGGTCAAAAACACCGATTGGAAAGCCATTGTCGGCGAATTTTACGACATATTGAAAGACGAACTGCGGACCGCGGACGCGGAGATCGAAAAGGTCAAGCTCGAGGACGAGGTAACGGATGAAATCTGCGAGCTGTGCGGCAGGCATCTGGTGAAAAAATTCGGGCGCTTCGGCGAATTTCTTGCCTGCTCCGGCTACCCCGAATGCAAGAACACGAAGCCCATCGTGAACAAGATCGACGTGAAATGCCCGCAGTGCGGCCGCGACATCGTGGCAAGAAAGAGCAAGAAAGGCCGGGTCTTCTACGGCTGCAGCGGCTATCCCGAGTGCAACCGCATATTCTGGAACAAACCCGTGGAAAAGCAGTGTCCGCACTGCGGTTCCCTGATGACAGAAAAAAAGACGAAGAGTTCCAATTTGCTGTGTTCAAACGCGGAATGCGGGTATAAAGAATAAGGTTACTTAATACGCGCGCCCCGCGGACGAGAGGCTCGCGCCGGCGCCGCAACCGCAAACAGGGTTACGGCTCAAAGGCTCAATCAAAACTACGCAAACAGGAGGCAAGCATGACGCAATTTCACGCCACAACAATCGTCGCAGTCAGACGCGGCGCGGAGGACATCTGCATCGGCGGCGACGGGCAGGTGACGATGGGTGAAACCACGGTGATGAAGCAATTCGCGAAAAAGGTTCGCAAGATCTACAAAAATTCGGTCGTCACGGGCTTCGCGGGTTCCGTTTCCGACGCTTTCACGCTGACGGAAAAGTTCGAGAAGAAGCTGGAGGAGCATTCCGGAAACCTGAAGAGGGCAGCCGTGGCGCTGGCGCAGACCTGGCGTTCCGACCACGCGATGCGCCATCTGGAGGCGCTCATGGTGGCCGCCGACAAGGATTGCCTGCTCGTGATCTCGGGGAACGGTGAGGTCATCGAGCCGGACGAGAATTTCATCGCGATCGGCTCAGGCGGCAACTTTGCCTATGCCGCGGCCAACGCGCTCTACAAGCATACGGAGATGGGCGCGGAGGAGATCGTGCGCGAGGCCCTGTCGATAGCGGCGTCCATCTGCGTCTACACGAACGACAACATCTCCGTCGAGAAATTATAAAGGGGTGAGGGATATGGCGAGCAACTTCAACGCGATGACGCCCAAGGAAATCGTGCAGGAATTGGACAAATACATTATCGGACAGGATCAGGCCAAGAAGTCCGTGGCGATTGCGCTGCGGAACAGGTACAGGCGAAGCCTGCTCCCCGAGGAGATGCGGGAGGAAATCACGCCCAAGAACATCCTGATGATGGGACCCACGGGCGTCGGCAAGACGGAGATCGCGCGGCGGCTCGCGAAGCTGATGGACGCGCCTTTCGTGAAAGTGGAGGCGACCAAGTTCACGGAGGTCGGCTATGTGGGCCGCGACGTGGATTCCATGGTGCGCGATCTCGTGGAGGCGTCGATCCGCGTGACGAAGCAGAGCCGGTTACAGGAGAAGTACAACATCGCCGACGAAATTGCCGAGGAGAAGATCATCGAGTCCATCATCC
>JAITAX010000046.1 GCA_031283865.1 Eubacteriales Family XIII. Incertae Sedis bacterium | reverse complement strand
TGGAGACATGCAAGAATTTAAGGACCTGTAAAAGGGACCTCAAAAATCATCGTATGTGAATTTGCTGTCAAACGTCGCAGGAAGCCGTCTTCAGCATATCCGCAAACGCCTCTATCGACGTTCTCGCCTGTCCAAAGTCGCGCATCTGCTGATCGCAGCCGATTGCGACAGAGGGGATGCCGGCCCTGTCGAGCGATCCTTTGACGTTCGGGTAATCCAATTCTTCCGGGTCGCAGAACTGCATCATGAGAAAGACGACACCGCGCGCTCCGCTGTTTCGGACGAGATCGACGAGATGCCGCCCCCTGTGGGCAAGGTCCGGTTCGTACAGGAGCGGATCATCGGTTTGCGCGGAGAATTGCAGCGCGAGCGATTCTATCGGATCGCAGGCCTCCGGCGCATCCGCGCGGAAGCTTCTCGACTCGTGCGCGACATCGTCCGCGGCAATTGCGACGCCGCAGTGTTCAAAGACGCGCAGCAGACCGTCGCTGTCCGCGACAATTCCCGACGTGACAACCCGAACGCCCGCCCATTCCTCGGCCGGCAGCGCGCGCAACGCGGCGTTCAGGCGAGACAGCAGCGCCGTATGCTCGGCCTTGTCCATGAAATACGCGCTCTTCAGCGCGGCGGCGCGCCCGCGCGGAGAAACCGATCGGGGATGCGTTCCCGCAAGGCGAACAAATTCGCGCCGCGCCGCGCGGTTCTCATTGTATACGCGGATCGCAGCGGCAATCGAATCGTCTGTGATTTCCTTGTCCGCAACGCGCTCCAGTTCCGCTTTCACGCGGCGGTATTCGCAGGCGGCATAGGCGATACCGAAGCCCTCTTTTCTGTTCTGCGGATGCGCCAAGAAGATAAGCGGCAGCTCGGGCTTCGCCGATTTAAAATTCTGCGTGAGCGGCCGCAGGGTATCGCAGACAGACGGCATGATTACGGCGGAAAGCCCGTCAAGCTTTCCGCTCAGCGCCAGTTCAAGCCCCATGCGCGCAATCGTGCAGTAAAAAGTGGGGAAATACCTACCGGCCTCGCGAACAGTCCCCTGCGCGCCCCATATGCCGAAGGGAACGAAACCCGCGGCATAAGCGAGTTCTTCAGGAACGTAATACGGGAATACGCCCACGGCCTTTCGCCCTTCCGCCGCATAGGCCGCAAGGCGGACGCCGGGGTTTTGCGCGATATCGACCATCGCGTTCAAGAGTTCATCTGTTTGGCTCATCGATGCGTTCCCTCCTTTTTTCTTGGGCTTGGGTATCCCCCGCGGCGCGCGGACATCAACTCCGCCAGACCGTCGACGCGCGTTCGGTACTGCGCCTCGGAGAAATTGCGCGGGTCCGCCTGATCTCCATCGAAGCCGACGACGGGAATCCCCGGGCAGGCGCGCCAACGCCGCTCCATTTCAAGCATATAACCGCTCCACGGTTTGCAGCTGCGGTTGTAATGAACCAGTATGCCGTCGACGCCGTTTTTGCGGCACAATTCCTCGCGCCAAGCAACGCCGGCCTCAATGCACACGGAATTTGGCGCCCGGCAGTATGCGCGCACCATTTCGTCCATCCCGTTGTAGACAAAGCCGAAAGCGGGCGCGTAGACGACCGCGACCGTGTTCGCCCCGTTTTCCTTCAGCGGCTTGAACAAGGTGCCGAGTTCCGGCCAGCAGGGGATGCCCTCGAACATGATCCGGTGATTCTCGTCGTAATGCCATGTGGATTCGCCGTTTTTGACAGCCTCGTCGTATTCCGAGGCCAACTGCTCAAAAGCCGCCGCGGTTTCCGGTTTGCAGCGCGCCGTCACGATATCCGCCATGTGGTTGAACAGGTCGAAGCCGTTGAGCGGAGAGGGTTTGACGGCGCAGTAGGAACAGGCCTTGAGCCAAGCGGACGCGGAGCGGTTCGCGTTGGCGCAGACCTCCTCGAATTTCTTCTCGTCCCACTTCCGGCCGGAAATCGCCTCAAGCTGCCTGATTGCGGCCTCGAATTGCGCGCGAACGTAGGCAACGCGCTCGGCGGGAACATCGACCGTGTTGTTGAACGGAATGTCGATCATAATGAGCGGTATGCCTCGCATCCGCGCGATGTTCTCGTACCACTTGGTCATGCAGTTGCAGATGTTGTTGCAGCACAGCAGGAAATCCGGCTGCGGCATCGGCTTTTCTTCGCAGGGCGCCCCGTCCGCATAGGCGAGACTGATGCGCGCGTAGGCGCAGATATCATTTGAAAAACCCATCGCCTCCGCGTGTTCGCACATCCGCTGCCCGCCGTGCTTCGCCGCGATTGCGGCCGCCTGATTTTCCGGATAGCAGACCGCCAAGCCGAGCGTTTCGGCGATTTCGGCCGGAAACTTCGAGGCCGACCAGCCGACGGGCTCACCGCGCTCTTTCGCCTCCGCCGCGCGCCGGTAAACGGCGTCCACAATCTCACGCAAAACGGTTTTCGCCGGTTTTTTTTCGTTCATGGTGAACTGTCCCCTCCCCTTTTTCTTCTCTCTCTTTGGTTATTCGCAGCACGGAACGGCGCTGTGCTGCGCTACGCGCCGCGCAGCGCATAAACAGCGGCCCCGAGCGCGCCCGCGTACTGCGCGAGCGGCGACACGGAAATCCGAACGCCGAGTTCTTCCTCAAGCGCCCTCCGGACGCCATCGTTCTTTGCGACGCCGCCCGTCATCGTCGCTTCGGGTACGACGCCCAGACGCTTCGCGAGACCGGCCGTGCGCGCCGCCACCGACCGAAAGACGGCGCTGAACATGTCGTTCCTGCTCGCGCCGCAGGCGAGCTGCGAAACGATTTCCGACTCCGCGAACACGGCACAAGTTGAACTGATGTCGATCCTGTGCTCCGACAACTCCGCGAATGCGGCTATGTCCTCAATCCGAACGTCCAGCACGCGCGCTGTGTTTTCCAGAAAGCGTCCCGTGCCTGCCGCGCATTTGTCGTTCATGACAAAACCATCCAAACGCCCGTTTTTGTCCACCTTCAGGATTTTCGCGTCCTGTCCGCCGATGTCCACAACGGTTCGCACGTTTGGAAAGAGTTCATGCGCGCCGAACGCGTGGCAGCTGAGTTCGCTCAGCGTTTCATCCTGCTCCTCGGCGATGTTGCGCCCGTAGCCGGTCGCGACCGCGCGTGAAATCGCCGCCTTTGAAACGCGCGCCTCAGCCAGCGCCGCGCTGATCGCAATCTGCGGGCCTTCCGTACCCGCGCCCCCGGGCGCCAACCCCAGCCCTCTTATCGTTTTCGTCTCA
>JAITAX010000016.1 GCA_031283865.1 Eubacteriales Family XIII. Incertae Sedis bacterium | reverse complement strand
GGCGCGCCGCGCGCCGGGGCGGTGCTCGTTGCAATTCCAAAGGTCGCGTACCCATCTGTTTTCAATATAGGGTTTTCAATATAGTATGAATTTTATTGACATGCCTGAATATTCAACCTATAATAAAATACGTGAGCCTTGGAAATAATGTGCCGGGGCCTGTGACAGAGCCTTGGGAAGACGCCGTTTTTAATGATCCGTGAGCCGAATTGAGGGGAAGAAAAGAATGAACAGATTCAAGAACATGCGGTTGAAAGCAAAATTATTGGTATCTTTCTTTATCGTCGTGCTTTTTTCCATCGTCATAGGGGTGATGGGCATGATCAGCATGGCCTATTTGGAGCGCGCGAGCGAAGTGATGTACAGGGAGAACGCGATGGCGATGAGCCACCTCGCCACCATGTACGACACCTTGGCTTCACAGCGCATATGCCTGAGCAATATGGCTATCTTTCGCAGCGCGGACCCGAGCTTTGCCGCCGATGAGGCGGACAGTCTGAAAGAAAAGGAGGCGCTGTACGACGAGACTTTCCGTGAATACGTCGCACTCGTTTCCAACGAGGACGAGCAGGCGCTCTGCGATACCATGGATCGCCTGTATTATCAGGATTTCAAGGAAATAAAGAGCGATGCGATCAGCGCCGTTGCGTCGGGCAGCTCGGCCGCCATAACCTCGGCCATCAAAAAGGTCGACGATATGGGCGCTGAGGTGTCGGGCTATATGGACGAAGCCTTTGCCTTAAACGTGCAGCTCGCCGACGCGCACGCGGCGTCCAACACCAAACTCTTCAGGGACCGTTCCATCCTTTTGATTGCCGCCATGGTCGTCGTCGCCCTCGTGTCCGGCATTCTCGCCTTTACGATTGCGGGTCTTATCGGCAAGCCGATGGGCTATATCCGCGCCCTGCTCGATCAGATGGCGGAGCGCGGCAAATTAGAGGTCGACCCCGATTTGAAGCAGAAGATCATAAACAATTCGGACTACAGGGATGAACTGGGCGTGAGCATGATGAGTTTGCGGCGCATGATCGAACATATGCAGTCCATGGCGGGACATATGTCATCGATTGCCGCAGGCAATCTCACGGAGGAGATCAAGGCCCTTGGCCGTGAAGACACCCTCGGCGCGGCGCTTACGGGGATGAGCGACAACCTGAACAACGCGCTCAACGAGATACGCATGTCTGCGGCCCAAGTCGCCGCGGGTTCGCAGCAGGTCGCGCAGGCCTCGCAGACCTTGGCTACGGGGGCCGGCGAGCAGGCCGCCACAATCGAGGAATTTACCGCCACCGTGACGCTGATACAGAACATGGCAGAGGAAAACACGCAGATCGCGACCGATACCCTGAAAGATGTGCGCGATTCCGAGCACCTGATGAACGAGTGCGCGGACAAGATGCAGCAGATGCTGGAGGCCATGCGCGATATAGACGAAAAATCGCAGAGCATTTCCAAGGTGATTAAGGTCATCGACGACATTGCTTTCCAGACGAATATCTTGGCCCTGAACGCGGCTGTGGAAGCGGCGCGCGCGGGGCAGCACGGCAAGGGCTTCGCGGTCGTCGCGGACGAGGTGCGCAACCTCGCTTCCAAGTCGGCGGACGCGGCAAAAGAAACGGCGTCGCTGATCGAAAGCAGCTCGCGGAGCGTGGCGGACGGAAACGCAATCGTCACGAAAGTCAACGAGAGCCTGCAGGCCGTCGGCGCCATCTCGAACAAGAACGCGGAATCCATCGAAAAGCTGCACGGCGCCTCGTCGCGGCAGAGCGAATCCATGGCGGAGATCGGCAGCGCCATCTCGCAGTTGTCCTCCGTGGTGCAGGCGAACTCCGCCACAGCGGAGGAAACAGCGGCGTCGGCGCAGGAGATGTCGGCGCAATCCGCCGTGATGAACGGCGTCGTGAGCCGTTTCAAGGTGCGCGCGGAGCTGACCGGCGCAGGCCCCGGGCAACTGCGCTACGAGTACGCGCACAGCCTCGCGGCGCCCGTGCAGGGCGACGATAAGTATTGAGCATAAAAGAAGCAGATTGAGCAAGCCAAAATTGAATATGGGCGCACGGTAAGGCGCCCGCGAACCGCAACGCGAAAAGGGAAGACAAGGAAAACAACGCCTTGTCTTCCCTGTTTTTTCAGATCAATTCATGAAGTGAAAAATATTGGGCAATTTTACACTATAAGTATTGACAAGTTGTATTTTGATGGGTATAATAAAAATAAATCCCATTTACGTTGTATAGAGGAAAGGAGAAAGATGATGAAAAAAAAGCAAATATTGCACAGCCTCGCCGCCGTCATTCCGCTCGCCGTCGCGCTGCTCGCCGCGCCCGGCCCCGTTTTCGGCGCCGATTACAGCGACGTGCGGGCGGGGAATTGGGCTTACGAAGCCATCTCCGCCATGACCGAGCGGGGCATCGTAAACGGCTTCCCGGACGGAAGCTTTAGACCCGCGGACACCGTGACCTACGGCGAGTTCATCAAGATGGCCTACATCGCGCAAGGCGGGGAGGAACGCGCGGTCGAAAGCGGACACTGGGCTTTGCCGTACTACGACGCCTCGGTCGAAAAAATGCTTTTCAGCGAACACGACATCGCGAAGAGCCGGCTGACGGAGTTCATCCCTCGGGCATATATGGCGCTCGTGCTTTCCCGCATCCTCGGGGAGGTCGAGATACAGGACTACGAGGCGCTGCGGGATCGGCTTTCGGATGTCGAACACGGTTCGCCGCGCGAGTACGACATCGTGAAAGCGGCGGCCTACGGGCTGATTACGGGCTATCCGGATCGGAGCTTCCGGCCCGAGGGGACGCTTACGCGGGCGGAGGCCGCAACCGTAATCCACAGGCTGATCGACGAGCGCATGAGGCGGTTGCCGGATCTCCGGCCGGCCGCGGAAAAGACGCCGCTTGAACGGCTGGCGGACGTACCCGACAGGGGGATAGGCACGGCGCCGCTTTCAGTGGTTACGAACGCGTCCGCGTCCAAGCGGCCTATTTCCGAGGTGATTGACAATGCGGCGGATTGGATCCCCGTTTCCGATCCGACTTACGATGCTCACCCCGAATGGTTTAGCGGGGATTCCGGCATTGCGTTCACAGCTTCGGACGGCGGGGCGATACTCTACTATGAGATATTTGAGAACTATCCCTATCAAATGAAAACCGTGCTGAATCTTGTGGGCAATGAATCGCTTGCAATAGGATATCCCAATGCGAGCGGTTTTCTGATCAGGGACCGCAAGGTGATAGGAACGCTCATGTCCGGTCAAACCCCTGAAGGTGTCGGCACTGTATATATCTCGTTTGGAGAAAGCTATCACGCCAAAACATTTCCCGATTTTGACTACATCGGAATTTGTCCGGACAGCAGCAACGTCCTGCTGCTGATTCCGAACAACCTGTAAGCGGGCGGACGCAACGCGCTTACAGACGCAAGGAATGGGACTATTTCACTTCTCGCGCGCGCGGCACGCCTGGCCGCGTTCGGAAGCACGCAGAGGGGGCGAAAGCCCCCGCCCCAAGGGAAAGGAGGAAAGCGCGGCGCGGAGGCGCCGCGCGCCGAAACATGAACAGGACCTCGATCATACGCCGGATACTGCCTGTCGGCCTCATATTTGCGCTCGTCCTTGCGCTCCTGCCGCAGGCGGCGCTGTCGGCCTCGACGAGGGGGGTGACGACGACCTACTTTCGGCTCGACACGGGCGTCACTTTCCTGTGGAAGCATTCGAACGGCGTTTGGCAGAAAGGCTGGGAACCCGGCAGTACGCAGACCTACGGCACGCAGCTCACGCTGCCGAAAGACGCAAAGAACGTGAAGCTCTACAAGTACAGCGGCGGCAACTTCATCTTCGACAACCCGAGCATCTATCTGTGGAATCCGACGGCTTACGCGACGGGGAAAGACGATTACGAGAAGAATTATTACGCGCACAGCGCAAATCCCCTGACCGTCACAGGCGCGGACAGCTACACCCCCGCAAGCGGCAAGCTTACCGTAACCTATACGGCGACATTTTCAGATCCCAAGAACAGGGGAATCGATGTAAAAGACATTCTTGCCGACGGGAAAAAAGACTACATCTACGGGCTCCTCGGCTCTCCGTCGCAGGAGGTCATCGACGCGATGAACCTGCTCGACCCCTCGAGCGAAAGCTACAGCCCGAACGTCGAGGGCTGTCTCTGGTTCCTGCCCGTCGTCATCCAGTACGATCTTACGGAAAAGGTCGAAATCCCGGATGATATCCTCGACGCGATCCTCGATCTGCCGAGGTCCGCGCGCGTGGGTGAGACCTACACGGCGGCGGACATCTCCGTGGTCGGCGCGGACCTGAGCGTCGACACCGCGACGCTCAAGATGCGCGAGGTCGGGAAAATACCGTGGAACCCCGTCATAACGTGGCCGGGACGCGGCAAGGGCCAAAACAGCGGCGGCAAGAAAAGCGAAAAGGCGACCCGACCGGGCGAATTTGAATACCAACTGACCGTAACGACGAAAGAGGGCAAAACAGACACGGACACGAAGAAGATCAAGATATTGGAGGAGGACGAGGAAGAGCCACTGCCCGAAGAACAGGATCCCGACGTGGATTTGACGGCGATTTTGAGCCTGCCGCCCAAGGTCTACGAGGGCCATTCCGTGCGCGCGTCCGACCACAGCAGCTATTCGATAGACGGCAAATACTATCCCGCCGCGGAGGCCTACGCCGCAGGCAAGGCGCGAAATGCGTTCAGCCCGAGCAGAGAGGCAGAGGCCTCGCTCGCATCCATCACGAGCACGGAGAAAGACATCACGTGGCCGAAAGTCGGGGACTACGAGGTCACGCTCAGAATCAGCGCCGGCGGCAGCTCCGACACGGACACGAAACCCATAGAGGTCCTGAAAACGCCCGCGATCATCGCGAGCCTCGGCGGGCGGCAGAAGCAAAACAGAAAGCAGACGCTCTCGGCGCACATCGCGACGAACCCGCTGTATCCGCTGCGGGCCGTTTGGATGGAGATCACGGAGAAATCCACGGGCGAGACCGTGCGGCTCAACATGAACGGCGCGCTCCAAAACAGTGCGAACATCAAGACGCGCGCCATAGAAGACGAGGACTCCGACAAGCATTTCACGAATCTCGAACTCCCTTTCCTGACGAAGTACGGGGAAACGAGGGAGTTCAGCTATACGATATACGCCGAAGACACGCGCGGGCAGACGGACAGCGTCACGAAAGACTTCACCGTCGTTCCCGACCTGCCGCCCACACCCGAAATCCTGCTGCCCACGACGTTCCTCAGGGAGAAAGGAACGAATGTCGCGCGGATCGAGGCGGCGGATCTGTCGCATTCGGCGGAAGCGGACCAGGGTGACGAACTCGAACGCACGTGGTATGTGTCGTGGCCCGGCCCCGGCGCGCCAAGCGGCTTCGCAAACGCAAAAACCCTCAGCGGCTACGAAGAATTGTCGTTCGAAGCGGGCAAGGAGATCGCGTTTGACAAGGCGGGCGTGGGACCCGCGCACGTGAAGATATTCCTAAAAGATATATGGACGGACGACACGCTCCCCGAATACGTGCGCGACGCGGATTATCTGACGGCGGAATCGGAGGTTTACGGCACCGTCGTGAACAACATCGCGCCCGTCGTTTCGCTGTCGCCGAAACCGACGAAATCCGCGGACCTGCTCCTGCTCGCGGCCTCCGACACCGAATACGTCAACCTGCTCGCAAGGAAGAACGAGACAGACGCGGCGCTGATCGAAAAAGGGATCGACGCGAAGATATCCGTCAGGAAGCTCTCCCGCCTGCCATCCTCCGTTTCGGCCTTTCAAAAAACGAGAAGCAACATCGAGGGAAACACACTGCGGGATTTTGCGCTCGACGGGGATACACTCTATACGCTCAGCGGAACGCTCGATATCGTCACGGGCGGAAGCAGTTCCGCGGCCTATATCGCCGCGCCCTATTACATCACGGCCTACGACGCCTATTCGGACGCCGTGAAGTGGAGCGTGCAGGCGCCCAAGGCCCTTGCGGACGCGCTCGGCAGCGGCTCGGCCCCGAATCACAGCCTCGGCGGTTCGGGCATCGGACAGGACGACGAAAGCAAATACCTGTACATCACGCAGGGAAACAAAACGTTCCTCTTCGACAAGCGGACGGGCGCGTATGTGAAAAGTTTCGATCACGCTTTCGGCAGGGACAATTACATCGCGAACAACAGCATATACTCCCTGCGGGCCGACGGCATTTACAGGTACAGGACGACGGGCGGCGCGGAACGCGTTTTCTCGGGGGAAATCTCGGGGGAATCCGCGCTCGTCGGCGGCAAGCTGCGTTTCTTCGTGCAGCTCGCGCCCTATGCGTACATGGCGGACTTCGATCCCGTCACGGAGGAAACGGTCCTGATCCGGCTCTCGGGCATCGCCCGAAACAGCGGCAACACCTGCGCGGGTGTGGACGAGACGGGCGCGATGCTCGTGAACACGCCGACCCGAACGAGCTTCTACGACAAGGCGGGGCGTCTTGTCCGCAACGCAGACACAAACATAAACCCGATCCCCGTCAAAAACGGAGAGGGCCGGATAACGTATGCGGCGTCCCTGTCCTCCGGCAAAGAGATCACGCTGTGTTTGCAAGATCTTTACACGGGGGATTCGATCAGCAGGGTCATACAGAGAAGCTCCGAAAGCATAATCGTTCATGCGCTCTACGGCTTCGACAGCGGGGACGGCAGGGTCAGTATCCAAGTCGGCAAATATTCCAACGATCTTGGATCGGGATGGGGCGACAGTTACAACCACGGGCCGGGAACCGCGGGTCTTTGCACCGTGAACATGCGCACGGGTGAAGCGAGCTACAGCGCGCACAGCGGCTATCTGGCTTACGACGGCGGACGGGCCGAATACGAATCCGACAGCGCTTCGCTGTACGCGGTGGGATGGTCTCTCGGCAGCTACAATGTTCCGCCGCCCGCGGACGACGCGAAGATAAAGGTGAACTCGATTCCGAGAAACGGGGACCAAATACTCGCACAGGCGACGGCAAGCCTTATGACAAACGACGCAAAGGACATCAAAACAGTGATCGTCGCGGAGGATTACAGCCTTGGATTCGACGTGAACGGCGCCAAGTTCAGAGCCGTGCTCGGAACCGTCGCTTTCGCAAAGCTGTCCGATTCCGGCTCGGCCACGCTCGCGTCCGCAATCGTGCAAACGATTGCGGACGCGGGGCTTGCGACGCAAAAAACGACGGTCATACAAAAGGCGCCGAACGCGGCGGCGGGCGGCATAACGAGAAGCCTCGCGCTCGATCCGCAGAAGACCTACTATTACGAGTACGAGTCCAATGCCGAGGACAAGGCCGACCGGCCGTTTTCCGTCGAAACGGAGACCGTATCCGTTCTGCCGGACAGCGGCAATCTGTACGTGCAGGAGACGTATTCCGAGAATTTTAACGGCGGCGCCTTGTCAAAATTCTTCGGTTTTGACACCGCGTACACGCGGATATCCGACAACAGGCTCATACTCGCAAAGACCGGGAGTTACGGCGGCGGCAGCACGGGGGAATTTACATTCAGCGTACCCCGCGGTTCGCAAGGGCTTTTGTCCTTTGATTACGATGCTTACTCCGGAGGCTCGAAGCCGGGCGGGTATTCCGGGTCCGGACCCGATTGTGCCATCCTCCGCATAGACGGCGTGCCGGTCTTCAATATGATCGCCGCTTACAGCGGCGACTACAAGCGGGCATCCGGATCTTACGTTCACAATGTCCTGCTCGGGGAGGGGCAGCACAGCGTATCGGCGGTCGCGTCGTACTATTACAACAATACGCGTTCGACAACCGCGTCGAGCTATGTGATTATAGACAATCTGAAATTTGAAACGCTCGGCGCTGCGCAGCCCGCAATCGAGGCTTGGAGCACGAAAACGGAGGACGCGGGCGGCGGCATGACGAGATACACGGGAACCTTTGTTACGCCGAATCCCGTGTACTCCTACGGATTTTACGCGGCGGAGGGCGGCGGCGCATACGCGGCCAACGCGCTGTTCGATAAGATAAAGCTCCGCTTTTCCGCATCCGACACGACAAAGATCAGGAACTTCAGCATTTGGTATCTCGAAAACGGCCTAAAGACCTATGTGACGCGGGACAGCCTCGAATCGGCCTCCGAACTCGCGCAGTGGCGGACCGAAAACGCGACGGCGGTCGTCGTCGACGAAAGGCCGACGGGCGAAGAGAAAGAAAAGGGCGCGCTCATCTACAAGAAAGGGCAGCTCGTCGCCTACAACATCGTCTACACGGACCGCGAGAACGACGCGAGCAAGGCCGAATTTTGGCGCTACGCGCACACGCCTTTCAACGACGGAGAGCATCCGGACGCAGCCGTGATCCTGAGCAAGCGGGGCGAAACCCTGAAAGTTTCGGACAAGACCCTCTCCGCGCACATCGACCGCTTCTACATCGACGGGAAGTACGTTGTCGAGCACTGGCAGCGGGACAATACGGACAGGGCGAACGCGGGCAGCGGCGCGGTGGATTACGAAGCTTTCAACAAATATTCGAACACCGAAACGCTGACTTTCTACATCGAGGGCGGCGGCAAGGCGCCGTGGGTGACGGGCATCAAGACCAATCCCGATCCCGTGCGGGAAAGCGGCGCTTACAGGATCGAGGCCGGCGTGGACGACCTTGAAAAGGACGACCTCACCGTGCTCATCGAGGTCTATTACGAGGGCAAAAAAGTCTACGAATACTACGAGGAGAACATAAAGGCGGACGAGGCGGGCAATTATCCCACCGTTATCACGGGGACCGCGCCGAACGCCGCAACCGGGAACTACACCGTCGTTGTGACGGTCTGGGACGAGGACGGCACGGGGCTTGGCGATCACAGCTTCACGGTGATTACGGAGGGGCGAATCGAGGGTGAGGTCTTCCATACCGATCTATGGGATGAAAACCGCAAGCGCTACAACCTGAAGCTCTTCGGCGAAGAGGTGAACCGCGCGAGCGTGTTTGCGGATTACACGGGTCTGGCCGCGCCGCGTCCGCGGGGCGCAAACGTGTTCTGGTCCGGCGAACGCTTCATGCTGCGGGCCTGTGTCGCCGGCAATCCGCTGTCCGTGCGCTGCGCGATCAACGGCTATCCGGCCTACGCGACGGCCATGACGAACAGCGGGCGCAAGACTGCGGCGGACGAATGGATCTATGAGGGGTCCGTCTGGCAGAGCGACATGATTAACCTCTGGGGCCGGACGGCGCCCGTCGAACTCAGCTTCGTGTTCACGGCCGACTACGAGGGCGGCATAACGAAAACCCACGAGGCCAGGGTCATCGTGGATACCTACGAGGACTACAGGCAGCTGCACCGCTACTACTGATCCCATTGGAGTCCATGCAAAGCAATCGGCGCAAAATACGGCGCGGAGCGGGGCGAAAGCCCCTCTCCGCGCCGTCCGGCGCGCCCCGGCCCGGCCCCTTTTTGCGCGCGGACGGACAGCGATAAAATTTTCATAAAATTTTTTTGTTGCAAAACGCGTTTTTTCGCAATATAATTGGGAAGAAACTATATAAGAAAGGGGTTGGATTA
>JAITAX010000277.1 GCA_031283865.1 Eubacteriales Family XIII. Incertae Sedis bacterium | reverse complement strand
AGTTTTCTTTTTTCATGACCATTAATCCTTAATCACTCCTTTCAACACAGACTCACAGACATAATGGCTATCAAGTCTTTTTTTCTTTCTATTATCGATATATTCCTCTGCAATGCCTTGGGGCAAACCGGCTGCATCTTTTTATTTGTATTCCCGACAATCTGCTGCGAAGTGCCATCGGAGATATTGGATTTCATCAGACTTGAATAATTTCTCAATTTAATTCATATCCCCAAACAGCTCCTCATCGGTCGGAATTACCGCCTCGATCGGCGAAGCCACCCAGGTGTTGTTCAGATAGTGCTTCAGCGTGATGTTCTCCGACGTGACGTTGCCGCCCCACGTGCCGCAGCCGAGGGAACCGCTGAACGGATATCCGACGCCCCAGTCGCCCGTGTTGGCGATGCTGTTTGCCAGGTTGACATTGCAGCGCGAGGTGTAGGTGGACAGCGCGAATTTCAATATATTCTCCTCGTTGCGCGAGTGGATGCCGCAGGAATGGCCCGCGCCGCTGTACGCCAGATTGGCGTTCACGATGCGGATGCCGTCGTCGAGATCCTTGCACTTGTATATCGTCAGGATCAAACTCATCTTTTCGCCCGAGAACGGATATGCGGGACCGGAGCCGGTTTCTTCGACGAGTATGAATTTCGTTTTCTCGGGGAGGCTGATCCCCGCAAGCTGCGCGATGTTTGAGACGGGGCTCGCGACGATGTTCCTGTTAATCACGTGGTTGTCCGGCCACTCGGGGAAGAGCGCTTCCCGGACTTTCTCCCGCTCCTCGGCGTTGCAAAGATAAGCGCCCTCCCGTTTGAGCGCGGCGATCATCTCATCGTAGATGCTCTCGAAGATGACGAGGGAATTGTCGCAGGAGCAACCTGCGGCGAGATCGCCCGTCTTGCTGAGCATCGTCTTGTGCGCGGCGTCGGCGATGTCCGCCGTGTCGTCTGCGAGCAGCTGCGCGTTTCCGGCGCCCACGCCGAATGCGGGGGTTCCCGAGCTGTACGCGGCCTTTACCATGCCCGCGCCGCCCGTGGCTACGACGAGGTCGCACTGTTCCATCAGCGCATTCGTAACCTCAAGCGACACCTCCTCGCAGCAGAGCAGCAAGTCCTCGGGCGCATCGTTCTTTTTCAATATCGCACGCATGATCTCCGTGGTCGCATACGTCGTCTTTCGCCCTCTGGGGTGCGGAGCGAATATAATCGCGTCGCGCGCCTTGACGGCAAACAGCGCTTTCGTCATCGGCAGCATCTCCGGCTGCGTGCTGGGAATCAGTCCGGCTATAACGCCGACGGGTTTTGCGATTCGCCTAAGCCCGCGCCCCGGAAACTCTTCAACGACGCCGACGGATTTTTCAAAGCGTATATCCCGATAGATGCCTTTTACCTTTTTTTCTATCTTGCCAAGCTTGGATTCATAGTCGCCCAATCGCGATTCCTCCAACGCGAGTTTCGACAGATCCGCCTTTACATTCTCCCGCGTCAGTCCGTATGCGAGCGCCTTGGTAAGCCGGTCGACCTTTTCCTGCGTGAAGCCCTCCGCTGTCTTTTGCGCCTTTCGCGCTCTTTCGACCAGACCCTGTACGTAAGATTCCGCTTGCTCCCGATTCATAACCCTCTCCTTTTTCGTTCTTTGCTGTGTTCATTCGGCGTCGATCGCGGGAAAGACCGGCGCGCGTCGATCATCGTTGCGGCTATACGACGCCCCCGCTTTGCGGGCCTTTTCGCTCCGCAAGCAGCCGCGCGAGCGAAACCGCCACCGAAACCGTTGCGCCGACCATGGGATTGTTGCCCATTCCGATGAAGCCCATCATCTCCACGTGCGCCGGCACGGACGAGGAACCCGCGAATGTGGCGTCCGCATAGGTGCGGGAGAACATATCGGTGAGCCCGTAGGACGCCGGACCCGCTTTCGTGTCGTCGGGGTTCAGCGTGCGTCCGATCCCGCCGCCGGAGGCGCAGGCGAAATAGCTCTTGCCCTTGTCGTTGCATATCTTCTTGTACGCGCCGGCCACGGGATGCTGGAAGCGGATCATATTGGTCGCATTCCCGCTTATGGACACATCCACATCCTCGTATTCCATAATCGCCACGCCCTCGCGCATTTCATCCGCGCCGTAGCACCTGATATCGGCCCTTTCGCCGTCGGAAAAATTTGTTTCGCTGAGGACGGACAGCTCGCCTTTCTCGTAATCGAATCGCGTTCGCACGTAAACGAAGCCGTTGATTCTCGAAATGATCTCCGCGGCGTTTTTCCCGAGGCCGTTCAGGATCACCTTGAGCTTCGTTTTGCGCGCCGAATTTGCCGATCCGGCTATGCCGATTGCCCCCTCGGCCGCCGCAAAGGACTCGTGTCCCGCGAGGAAAGCAAAGCATTTCACATCCTCGCTGAGCACCATCGCCGCGAGCTTCCCGTGCGCAAGGCCGAGCTGTCTCTCGTCGGCCACGTACTTATCCAAACAGAAACTCTGCAGGCCCTCGCCCAGCGTGCGCGCCGCCGCGCCCGCGTCCGTTATGCCCTGCGCGATCACGGCCGCCGCCCCGACGGTGTAGGCCCAGCAGGCGTCGTCGAAGCATATGGGTTGTATCGCGCGCACCGCGCCCTGCACATCGTATCCCAGATCGTCGCAACGCCGCTTCGCCTCGTCTATCGAAGCGATGCCGTAAAGGGACAAAAACGCGTTGATCCTGTCGATACGTTCCTTGTAGTTCTCAAAAATCAAGCCTTATTCCTCCCGTGGATTGATCGTCCTCGCGGCTTCCGCGAATCTTCCGTATGTGCCCGTGGCCCTTGTCAGCGCCTCCGCCGGCGCCACGCGGTCCGCCGTGATCAATTTCATCATCTTGCCCAAGTCGACGAACTCATAGCCGATGATCCTGTCCTGCGCGTCGAGACCCAGTTTCGAAACATAGCCTTCCGCCAGCTCCAGATAGCGCGGTCCTTTTTCTGCGGATCCGTAACTGGCGCCCACGTGGCTTCTCATGCTCTTGCCGAGATCCTCCAAGCCCGCGCCGATGGGCAGACCGCCCTTGGAAAACGCCGTCTGCGAACGCCCGTACACGAGTTGGAGAAAGATCTCCCGCATCGCCACATTGATCGCGTCACAGACCAAATCCGTATTCAAAGCTTCCACGAGCGTGCGCCCCGGCAATATCTCCGCAGCCATCGCGGCGGACTGCGTCATGCCGCTGCACCCCACCACTTCTATCAAAGCCTCTCGAATCACGCCGTTTTTCACATTCAGCGTCAGTTTGCAGCCTCCCTGCTGCGGGGCGCAGGTCCCTACGCCGTGGCTGAACGCCGAGATTTGGGAACAGTCCGTTATTTTCCCGTACTCGCCCTCCTGCGGGATGGGCGAAGGACCATGAACGGTACACTGCTTCACGGCGCACATCAAATCGAAGTCTTTTATATATTCCAATACGCGGCCTCCACCGTAAAATGATATTTATACCGGGATACTTTCATTGGATGTTCAGCGCAAATCCCGTGCCAAATTTGACAGATGTTCGCAAAGGGTCCTGTCGCCTCAATGCGGACCTTGCGTCCGCAAAGCGCGCTTCGCCGCATTATTCAAGGCAAACAACCGTTGCGGGATCTGCAATTTTAATTTACTGTGAAAAAAAGAAATAGGAAAGGCCGTTCTCCCGGATATGAAAAAAGCGCATCCAAAACAAATCGGGTTCCGGAATTGCTTTTCATAATTGAACTGTGTGTTTCAATTGTAGAAATGATTGCGGATTCGAAAGGCTACCGGTCGCCCGCGTTACCGCTGTAGAAACGATTGCGGATTCGAAAGGCTACCGGTCGCCCGCGTTGCCGCTCTTGCGCCATAGGGTGGTGCGCCCTATGCCGAGCCGCTTCGCGGCCGCATCCTGATTCCCGTGGCACTCATCTATCACCTGCTCGACAAACTTGCGCTCAAATTCGGCCACGGCGTCCTTGAGGTTGAGCGCGCCGTTTACGCCGTATCGCCTGCTGTCCTCCGGCTGCATTTTGGGCGTCATGCCGAGAATCGTGATCAGTTCCCGCAGATCGGATTCCTTGTGGTGCTGCGAAATAAAGCTCAAGCGCAGCGCGACGTTCTGCAATTCCCGGATATTCCCCGGCCATTCATACGCTTCCATGATCGGCATCAGCAGTTCGAGCAGCGCCTTGTCGACGGCAGGCTTGCACTCTTTCAAGAAGTGCCCGCACAGCAATTCGATGTCGTCCTTGCGGCGCCGCAGCGGAGGCAATGTGATATTCAGGACGTTCAATCGGTAGTACAGGTCTTCGCGGAAATCACCGCTGCCCGTCATTTCAAGCAGGTTGTGGTTGGACGCGCTGATTACGCGTATATCGACGGGAATATTCCGAGAGCCGCCCACGCGCATGACCTCTTTTTCCTGAAGAACCCGCAGCAATCTCGTCTGCAACTGAATCGGCATTTCGCCGATCTCGTCCAAAAATATGGAACCCCTGTGCGCCAATTCGAACAGTCCCTGCTTCCCCGTCTTCGAGGCCCCCGTGAACGCGCCCGGCTCGTAGCCGAACAGCTCGCTCTCCAACAGATTTTCGGATATCGCCGCGCAGTTTACGGCGACGAAAGGGCCTTTTCTGCGGCTGCTCGCATCGTGAATGCTCTGCGCGAACAATTCCTTTCCGGTCCCGGATTCGCCCTCGAGCAGGATGGACAGGTCCGTGGTCGCGTAAGATGCCGCCAGCTTCTTGACGGACAGCATGGACTCGCTCTGCGTAAGGATATCCTCGAATCTGTATTTCGCTTTCAATCCTTTTTCATGCAGTTGTTTGCGGATGTTCTGCTCAAGGTTTTGTATTTTGCTGATATCCTCAAATGTATTGACGACCCCGACCAGCCGGCCGTCCCTCTCCACGGGGATATGGCTCACGTTGATTACATGCCCGCCTATATCGCGAAGATAATCGTATTGCGGTTGCAGACTCTCCAGCGCGAAACGGAATTTTGAATCGGGCACGACGTCGTTAAAGCGCTCCCCCGCCCGGTAAGTTCTGCCCAGCAGTTGTTCGATATTGGAATTGGAGATGAGGACTTCTTCGTTTTCGTCCGTGATTACGATGCCCTCGGTTATGGCGTTGAACGCCGCTTCGATGCGCGCCGCCTGATAGTAGATCTTGCGCGATTCCTGCACGATCTGCACCGCTTCGTTGATGGCTCTGTCGATGGTGTCAAGGCCGGCGCTGAGTTCCACGCCCGACAGTCCGTTTGCGGCGGCTAAGCGCATGGCGACTTTTCCGCCGATGATCGTTCGGATCCCTTTCCGCATGACGTCTTTGACATTTTGTTCGATGTCATCGTGCGTTTCAAATCTGTATTCGCGAATGGTAAGACCGAACATTTCTTGGATATCGTTTATGCCGTATATATTCTGGTCGTAGTGGAATAAGGCTGCCTCTTTCGTCGCCGGATCCAGTTTTCGCACCGCCTGCAACACGTCAAATGACGTGATCGGGATAAAGACGACGGGCGTGCTGACATTGTCGCGTATATATGCGGCTGTGCCGCCTCTGGACAGGATCACGTCCACTTTCGATTCCATTTTCTTGGCAACGACCAATGCGTCGTCGAACGAAGCGTATTCATCGTATGCGATGATGTTGCTCTTGTTCGCTATGTCAAGAAAAATCTTCGACATCTCGGGATATGTCGCGATCAGCGCCAGCCTGATCTTCGTCTCGGGATTCATCAACGCAAGTGTCCTCCACCGGAAAATGAAAACATCCACTCGAAATCGATCTGCTGTCCTCGCACTGCTGTGATTGTCCCAAGAGATGTTTTGTGTTTTCGAGTGGAATATATATTCTGATACTATTATACTTAGGCTGCGAATTTTAATCAAGCATGTTTTGTGCGGGCGTGTTTTGTGCGGGCGTCCGCAGTGTGACCGCAGTGCCGCAGCCGGGGCGGGGCCGGGGACGCTCCGCCTCATTCCCGCGTCCTGATTTTTTCCAAAATGTCCCGATTGAGCTTTTCCCGCCAATTTGCCGTGTACGTTTCGGTGCTGCGCAGCAACTCGTCGCAGAAGCCGGCCACGTCCTCGCCCGTGATTTCCAAAACGGGCCTGCCGCTCGCCGCGCCGCTTTCAAACAGCTCGATCAAATCATAGTGTATCCTCAGCATGTCATAGCCGGATCCCCCCGCGAACATCCACATGTGACGCTGAATCTTCTTAAATACATACCGATAATCCTCCGGCAGGGCCTCCACACGCGCCATCTGCTTCCTGTACTCGCGCTTGCTCGCCGCTATTTTCTTGATATTGAAATACTTATCGAAAAACTCAGACATTTGATCGTTCCTCCTCCAATTGGCCGATTTTCGATGCGATGAAGTCCCATTTTGCCCAGAATTTTTGCAATTCCGCTCGCCCCGCGTCGTTGAGCGTGAAGAGCTTTCGCGGCGGGCCGACATCGGACGGTTTCTTATCGATGTCCACGAACTTGCTCTTTTCGAGGCGCAACAAAATGGTGTAAACCGTCCCGTCCACAACGTCCGTGAATCCGAGCGCGTTCAATCGCCGCGTGATTTCGTATCCATACGTCGTCCCCCGGCTGATGATCTCAAGGACGCAACCCTCCAGCACGCCTTTGAGCATTTCGGTTAAATTATCCGGCAAAACACCCTCCTTGCCGCCTGTTCTGTGCGATTTGCACACGGTATTGTCCGCTTTTGCTATAGTGTACCACTGAATAGCCGGGATGTAAATAGGGAAACGCAAAAAGCGCGGCGGATCGCATTTATTTCGAGCCGCCTTGCATTTCGCGGCAATTTCGCGGCAATTATTCGATTTGTCATGCGGAAATGCTTGAG
>JAITAX010000196.1 GCA_031283865.1 Eubacteriales Family XIII. Incertae Sedis bacterium | reverse complement strand
CGGCGCCGAAAACGAAGCCGGCGCGCGAGAAAAAGGGCGCCGTCTCCGTATGGGACAAGGGCGGGATGCTGCTGATCCTGCTGTTCGCGGGGCTCCTCGGCATCGGCATGATCATCGCGTCCGCTTGGATGACCTCCATAAAGTATGAGATCAACCGGATTGAAAAGGTTGCGGCGGCGACCTATGCGGAGGTCGAAAAGCTGTCCGTGAAGATCGAAAAGGGTACGGGGATCAGCGTGATCGAACTGCGGGCGATCCAAGAACTCGGCATGATCTACCCCGCGGCGGAGCAGGTGGTCTACATAGAAGAAGAACCCGCGCCCGTAAGCGATTTTGCGCAGTACATAAAGGAAAATGCTTATCAATTATGGTGAATAAGTCAAGGCGCCTATCGGTTGTGCCGAATCGACAAAAAACGCAAAATTTTGATATCAACGCGCGCGCGCGGCGGCGGATCCTGCTGTCTTTCGCATGTATCGCGCTGCTCTTCGCGAGTTTGGCCTTTCGCATCGGCTGGATCACGGTGATCGCCGACGACAAGTACGCGAAGCTGGCGCAGGAGAGCCAGACCAGAGATCTGCTGATTCCCGCGCAGCGCGGCGGCATATATGATCGGAATATGACGGCGCTCGCGGTCAGCGCCCTTTCCTGCCGCGTGTGGGCCAGACCCGCCAACATCGCGACCGGAGATTCGGAAGAACTGCGCGCGCTGCGCTTTGAGAAGACTGCGGCAATGCTTTCGGAGGAACTCGGTCTGGACGCCGAAGCCGTCCGCGAAATGCTGCGGCGCGACAATGTGATGGTTCGCATCGCGAACGATGTGAGCGAGGAGCAGATTGCGGCCATAGAAGCCCGCATCGACGCGGAAGAGCTGACGGGCCTTGAAATCGAGCAATACGACGAGCGCTATTATCCCTACGGGCCTTTCGCGGCGCACGTGCTCGGCGCCGTCGACGATGACAGCAAGGGTCTGAGCGGCATAGAGCTGGCCTACGAGAAAGACCTCACGGGCATTGCGGGCCGCTGGATCAAGAACGCCGACCTGAAAAACAACAGCCTTGCCTACGGGGAGGATACGCGTTACGAGGCGCAGAACGGCCTGAACGTCGTGCTGACTATAGACGAAACCATACAGCATTATGTGGAAAAAGCCATCGGCAAGGTGCAGGAGGATACGGACGCGCTGCGCGTCATGGCTATCGTCATGGACCCGAAGACGGGCGACATCTTGGGCATGGGCGCCACGCCTGACTTCGATCCCAACGACCCGCGCGCGCCGCTCGACCCCGAGGCCGCAGAATACGTGCGGAACCTTTTGCCCGATGAACAAGTCGAATACCGGAACAATATGTGGCGCAACCCGCTGACGGGCGAGGTCTACGATCCCGGCTCCACTTTCAAGCTGCTGACGGTTTCCGCCGCCCTTGAGGAACGGGTCAGCGCGCCCGGCGACAATTTCTACTGCGGCGGCTATTACGAGGTGTCGGGACAGCGGCTGCGCTGCTGGCGCTACTACGATCCGCACGGCGCGGAGAACCTGATGCAGGCGGTGGGAAATTCCTGCAATCCCGTGATGATACAGCTCGTGCAGCGCATGGGCTATGATCGCTTCTACAAGTACATCGAGCTCTTTGGCATGACCGCGAAGACGGGCATCGATTTCCCCGGCGAAACGAACTCCTTGGTGCAGGACCGCGACACGGCGGGTCCCGTCGGTCTCGCCACGATGTCTTTCGGGCAGGGCATATCGATCACGCCCATACAGCTCATCGCGGCGGTTTCCGCCATCGGCAACGGCGGCAAGCTGCTGCGGCCCAGGCTCGTCAAGGCGCTTGCGGACGACGCGGGAAATATCGTGAAATCTTTCGACACGCAGGTCGTGCGGCAGGTGCTCAGCGAGCAGACGGCCAAAGAGGTCATGGACATCATGGAGTACGTCGTGAACGAGAGCGGCGGCACGGCGGCCAAGATCCCGGGCTATCGCATCGGGGGCAAGACCGGCACCGCGGAGAAGCTGGACAACGGCAGCTATAAGACGGGCAAGGTCACAGCCTCGATGATCGCGCTGGCGCCGATGGACGACCCGCAACTGGCCGTGCTCGTGATCGTGGACGAGCCGCAGGGCATCAAGTTCGGCAGCACGACGGCGGCGCCCGGCGTCAAGGCCATCCTGTCCGACGTGCTGCGCTACCTGAACATCGCGCCGCGCTACACGCAGGCGGAACTCGCGGCCATGCAGCGGGCCTACGTCATCGTGCCGAACGTGACGGAGATGAGCTTCAGCGACGCGGCGGGCAGGCTGCTCGGCAGCGGACTGAGCTATATCAGTTCGCCGGTCACGGGCGAGGATGTGGATTTTACGGTGGCGGATCAATATCCGAGGCCCGGTGAACGCTTGCCCCCGGGCGGACAGGTGTGCCTGTACAGCGAATAAGCGCTTGCGATGGGCATTGCGATATGCGACAGAGGATAGCGAGGAGTCGGCTATGGTTGAGTTGCGTTTGGGCGAAATAGCGGAGGCGGTAAACGGCAGGCTGATCCGCGGCGGCGCGGATGCGCGCGTGCGCGGCGTTTCGACGGATTCACGGGAAGCGGGGCCTGATGACCTGTTCTTTCCGCTGATCGGCGAGCGGTATGACGCGCACCGCTTCATACCCGAGGCGCTGCGGTCCGGCTGCGCGAATTTCATCGTCGCGCGGGAGGATGCCGCGCCTGCGGACGGCGAGGCGAACGCGATACTCGTCGCGGACACGACGCGCGCGCTGCAAGACCTCGCGCGCTTTTACATACGGCGCTTCGACATCAAGAAGCTCGCCGTCACGGGCAGCACGGGCAAGACGACGACGAAAGACATGCTCTTTCACATATGCGGCGCGCGCTATCGGACGGCGAAGTCGCAGGCGAATATGAACAACGAGATCGGGCTTCCGCTCGCCATTCTCGCGATGGAGGCGGATACGGAGGCGGCGGTTTTAGAAATGGGCATGTACAGGGCCGGCGAGATAGACCTGCTCGCGGATATCGTGCGGCCGGACGTGGGCGTGATCACGAATGTGGGTACGGCGCACATCAAGAATTTCGAGAGCAGGGACGGCATACGCGACGCCAAGCTGGAGATCGCGGGGCACATGGGGCCGCAGGACGCGCTGGTCATAAACACGACGGGCGACGGCGCGCTGAGCGAGACCTGCGCCTCGGGCCCGTACAAGCTCATC
>JAITAX010000110.1 GCA_031283865.1 Eubacteriales Family XIII. Incertae Sedis bacterium | reverse complement strand
TGCGCGAGTATACCGCAGACGAAAAACGCTACTATCGCTTGCTCAGCGAAACGAAGTACGAGATGGACCACTACAACCGCATGGCGGATGCAGAGGAGCGCGGCATCCGGATCGGGGAGGAGCTTGGCAGGGCCGCAGAACGCGAAAGGGCGGAAGCCAAGATAGCGGCAGAACGCGAAAAGGCGGAAGCCAAGATGACTGCAGAACGCGAAAGGGCAGAAGCCAAGATGACTGCCGCCGTGGACGCGCTGCGGGCCGCGGGTGTGCCGGAGGAAGTCATCGCGCGGGCCTATCCCTCTGCGGATTGAAAAACTTGTCCGCAGTTAAGCCGGTTTCTTGCTCGGCAGAGGTTCGGCATTGTAAGAAAAAGGGCTGCCTCATTTTGATCTTTTCGATCATTTTGAGGCGGCCCCGTCAATCTATAACGAATTTCGCGAAGTGATTTTCACAGATGAATCCCGGACGCGCCGTTACAGATTCCACTTGATTTTCAGCTTATCTCCCGTCGCATGAATCTTGGAGATCAGCACGTCGGTCGCGAAACGTTTTCCGTCAAAGTCCGTTTCTTCCCAATTGTCCATGTGCGCGGAAACCGTGCGCATTTTTTCGGCAAACAGCGTTCCCGCAGGTCTTTCCTCCAATCTTTCAAATTCGCGCAGCTTTTTTGACATTTTCTTGTATATGATTATTTCCAATTCCTCCACAAGCAACTTGCCGCAACCCGGACAATTCTTGCTGTTGGATCGCTTCGAGCAGCGAAAATAGCGGATGTCGGAGGGGTTTGCCATGCTCAGGAGCGCGTAACCGCAATGCCCGCATTTGATTTTCCCGGCGAGCCACGTGTTCTTCGGCTTGCGCGCGGATTGTATGGTTCTGTTGTTCATCAGCTTGCGGCGGCAGGTCAGCCACAGTTCCGGGGAGACAAGACCCTCGTGCGGCGCCAGCACGAGAAGCTGCCCGTTGATGTCGTCAATGCCCTCGGGATTGTTGTCTCGGCCCCTGTACAGGTAACAGCCGTTCGTTCCCGAAAAATCGTCGGCCTCGTTCGCGATAACGGCCCCGCCATCTTTGAAAAATTCAAATACGGAGAGATCGGCTCTGACGTAGACGGGGTTTCGCAGCATACGCGCCAGCAGAGACGGACTCACCGTTTTCTCGCCAAGCCCGCCCATGCCCGCGAATGCCCGCATAATATCGCCGTAGGAGTTTTCGGGATCGGCGTATATCTCGAACATGCGCCTGATCTGCGCGGCTTCGTTCGGCTGCGCCACGAGTTTTTTGGTATGGATTCCGCTCAGCGTGAACTGTTCGGTGCGATAGCCGTAGGGCGCTTTGCCGCCCATGCGCAGACCGCGTATGCAGCGGGAATAAAAGGTGTCTGTCACCCGCGTCTGTATGGTCTCCCGCTCCAACTGCGCGAATACGATGCAGATGTTCAGCATGGCGCGGCCCATCGGCGTGGAAGTGTCGAATCTCTCCGTCGAGGAAACAAATTCAACGTCGTGCTTGCGAAAGAGTTCCATCATGTTTGTGAAATCCAAAATGGACCGGCTGATTCGGTCGAGCTTGTAGACCACCACGCGCGCGACCAGTCCGTCGCTGATATCGCGCAGGAGCTGCCGAAATTGGGGGCGATCAGTGTTCTTGCCGCTGTAGCCTTTGTCCCGATATTCCCTAAATTCCCCGCCTTTCAACTCGTATCTGCAAAATTCCACTTGGCTTTCAATGGAAATGCTGTCGGCCTTGTCAACCGATTGCCGCGCGTAAACAGCATTGATTCGGGCGTCCTGTACTCTTTCTTTCATTTTGTCTCCTTTGCTCTACCTGAATATAACCGTAACAATGAATTTACCCCTTATACGCAAATTAATTGATAACAGGGAGATAATTTGAATCAAATTTTCGGCGTCTTGCCCCCTTCGAAGATACCTTATTTAAAAGGAGGAAAGTTTATGAGAAAGCTATTCATGACGGTATTGACGCTTGCGTTGATACTCGGAAGCATCTCGATGGCGTCAGCCGCGAGCGGCAAGGTCAAGCTGACCGATGTCGCGGACAGCGCCAACGAGGAAGCGATCCAGGTCGCCTACGACCTCGGCATCGTGACGGGTACGCCGGAGGGCGCTTACGAACCCGAAAAGGCCGTCAACAGGGCCGAGTTCGCGGCGCTGATCGTGCGCGCGCTCGCGGTTCCGGACAGCGCGCTGGCGTCCTACACCAGCACGACCTTTAAGGACACCTCGGGCTACGGCTGGGCGGTTCCCTACCTCGCCATCCTGCAGCAGCGGGGCGTTATGAAAGGCGACGGTTACGGCAACGCGATGCCGGGCAGAACGATCAGCCCGAACGAAGCAGTGTCGATGGTCCTGCGGGCTGTCGGCTACACGGACAACGCGTCCGTGCTCGTGGGCCAGTGGCCCGCGAACTATGTGGCCCTCGGCCAGAACCAGAATCTCTACGAAGACGTTGCCAACGATTTGCAGATGAACAAGGCTTCCGCCGCGCAGATGATCTACAATGTGCTGACGACCCAGCTCGTGCAGGTGGACACGAACTCGCTCGTGACGCTGCTCTACGATCCCGGCGATAGCGGCACGCAGATCCCGCGCACGCTGCTGACGACGGGTCTGAACTGCTATCGCGATCCCGGTGCGGCGGGCGAGAAGAAAATCGTGACCTACAACGACACGAAAGACGCAAAGATCAATCTCATTCCCTATGTCGGCGCCTACGGCGTCCTCTACAGGAGCAAGGCGGACGACGAAGTCGTGGCCCTGACCGACGTCGAAACCGAATTTCTTGCGGGCAGGTTCTACTACAAAAGCGACGGCACCGCCGACACGTTCCAAACGGTTGACGGAACGA
>JAITAX010000078.1 GCA_031283865.1 Eubacteriales Family XIII. Incertae Sedis bacterium | reverse complement strand
TCTCGTTCTTGAACATGACGAGCCAGTCCTCTTCGGCCCCGTCCGCGTCCGCTTTCACGCGGATGCTGCACGCGTTGACCTCCTCCGACGCGTCGAGATCGGGGAGCAGGCCCTTGGCTTTCAGGTATTTCGCGCCGATTAAGGCGATGTCCATGAGGCTCACGGCGCGCGTTTCCTCCCCGTAGACCTCTTTGCAAAGACGCAGATATCTGTCGAAAGCCGCGCGAACCAAGGCGGCGCAGCGGCCCTCGCCGAAATCAATCTTGTCAAGTATCGTATTGAACGTCGTGTGTCGGCAATGGTCGGACCAGTAGGTGTCTATGACTTTAAGCTCCGCGAGCGTCGGGTCCCTGCGCGCCGTATCCCGAAAATAGCCCTGCGTGAACAGCAGGTCTTCGGTGCTCATCGCGTAGCCGCCTCGCCGGAGGAAAGCCTCCGCCTCGCCGGCGGCAAAAGCGGTAAATCCTGCGACCGCGGGTACGGGCGGCGGTGTTTCGAGACTGAGCGCAAGGCTTTGCGGCTTCTCCGCCGCAGCCTCGCGGGAATCCACCGGATTGATGACGAAGCGTTTCACGGACTCGATCTCCGCGCGGGAAAGCGTCCCCTCCATGGCGATCACGCGCGCAAAGCGAACCGCCGGCCGCGCGTCCGACCGGATCAGCCGAATGCACCGAACGGCGGAATCGGCCCTTTGGTCGTATTGGCCCGGCAGGTATTCGACGCCGAACACAAAGGCGTCGCCGAAAGGCGCTTCCTCCTCGAATACGATGTCGGCGGCGGGTTCCGAGAACACGTTGCGCTTCGCCGTTTCGTAGGTTGCATCGTCCGTATGTTCGATGTCGTAGCGGTTCAGCACGCGGAGCCTCTGGACGCCCGCGATGTGCAGGTTCTCCGTCAGCGCGCGGAAAAGCGCGCGCGCCTCCGTGTCAAAACCCTCTTTTTTTTCGACGTATATCCTCCTGACCACGCGCAGAAGCCCTCCGCTTGCCATGAAACACGCTCTGTGGATCGGCGCTACTCTTGCGGGACAAAGCCGCCCTCCGCAAGATACGCGTCTATGTCGCCGACGGCGTCCTGCACCTTTTTCGCGTAGCCCCTCGAATAGGTACCCCGGCTGACGTTGCCCGATCCTTGGTTGTAGGCCGACAGCGCCAGATCGATGTTGCCGCCGTAGTTTTCGAGGCTCCTGCTGATATAGGCCGCGCCGTAGTCGATGCTCGTCTTCGCGTCGTAGAGCTGTTCGACGCTGAGCCCGAGCCCCGCGGCCGTCTGCGGCATGAACTGCATAAGCCCGACCGCGCCGGAACGGCTGACGGCCGTTGCGTTAAAGCGGCTCTCTTTCTGCATCACGGCGATCAAAATCTTCTCGTCGAGCTCGTTCACCTCCGCCGCCCTGCGGAGCATAAAGACCAGCTCCTGCGCGCGGCTCGCGCTCAGATTGCCGTTCACGGAACGAATGTACTGCACGAGACCCTTGTTGTAATTAGCCTCTGTTTCCGGAAAAAATTCGCTCGCGGCAATGTCTTCGTTCGTGCTGACGCATATCCCGAAATAGGCGTCGTAATACAGATTCCAGCCCAAAGCCTCGCTCCCCGCGAAAACCCGCAGCGGCAGATAGACGATGCCGTCTTTCACAAGCACGGGACACTGCTCCAGATCGACGGGGCGCACGTTCTGCAGCGGCGCCGGCTCGAATACGATGACGTCCGCGGTTTCCTCCGTATACTCCGGCGGCGGCGCGACCGCGCCGTCCACGATATGGACGCTGAGACGGCTCTCCACCTCAGCCGTCACATCCTCCGCGTTGTTTTTTGCGCGGTTGTCGCGGATGTTGGGCAGGCCGGGCGCCGTCTTTCGCAGCTTCAGCATCCCCGCATCCATGTCGATCTCCGCCTCGAAGCCGAAGATCTCCTGAATGTCCGCCGTAAGCGGCAAATAGGTCATGTCGCCGTACAGGAAGAACGGGTATTGCAGGTTGTAATTGACGATTTCCTCCCCGTTCACGACGATATTTTTCAAAAAAAACGATCCCTCCACCTTATCCCCGGCATAGACCGCCGCAGACGAGAGGACAAGCGCGGCCACGATAAGCCAAGCCGCGGCAATTCTCCATTTGTTGATCATAACAATTCTTCAATCCCCCATTTGAACAGGTGTACTATTCTTCTTTTATAATCACCGCGTCGGCGGCGGCGTCCTTGTCGTCCGAAACGTCGTAGAGGCGCACCCAGGCATTTTCGCGCACACTGTTCGCGGAGCCTGTCGTGTAGCCCCCGTCGGCGTCGAGAACATAGACCGACGCGTTACTCTTGATCTCGACGACCACCGTATTGCCGTCGCCATTGAGATCGACCGTAACCACATTGCCCGTCTTGGACGTGACTTTCGCAAATTCGCCCGTCGAGCCGATTTCCCCGGACACGGAGGCCCGCAGGGGCGGGTTAAATACGGTCGCGTCCGCAGGATTTACGGCTGAAGCCACGTTCGTAACCTGCCCGTTTCTAAGCTGAAATTCAAAGAGCTGCCCACCGTTATAATTGCTCGCAAGCGGCGCATTGTCCTTTGTGAGCCCGGCATCGCCGGCCCATGTTATGACGCGCCCCGCCGTCAGCGTGACAAAGCCGATGACGGCGCTGCCCCCGCTGTTCGTCACGGAAACGATGTTCGTAATCACGCCGTAGGCCCTGC
The DNA here is from genome assembly GCA_031283865.1 of Eubacteriales Family XIII. Incertae Sedis bacterium. Classification (GTDB taxonomy): domain Bacteria; phylum Bacillota; class Clostridia; order Peptostreptococcales; family Anaerovoracaceae; genus JAITLA01. The sequence goes on along the minus strand of JAITAX010000078.1, from coordinate 3,693 downwards.
CCGTGAAGCCGACGTCGCGCGGCAGGATGAGCCGCTTGATCTTACCGTCTTCAAGCTCGTACCACGCGGGCGTTTTGACGTTTTTGTACTTGTAGACGGTGTCTTCAAGATAGTCGTCGCTGTTTCCGGAAAGCGTCATATCCTTGGAATACTCGGATGTAAGCCCGTATCGCAGGACCTTTGCGTCTCTCGCGAAGCCTTTGTCCGCGAAAGTCGTGATGTCGCTGTCGAAAGAACCCGAAGCGACGAAAGTGAGCGCGGTCGCGGCGGGCGTTTCAGCGGGGTTCGCGTCGCCCTCGGGCGGCGTCTCTTCGGGCGGATTGACCTCCTCTATGCGCGACAGGATGTTGTAGACGAGCCGCGCGGCCATCCACTTCGTCGCGTATTCGGGCAGGGGCGCGGTCAGCCCCGCCAAGGCGCCGATGTCGCCGGCCTTGGCGATGTAGTTTTCCGGCCAAACCCCGCCGAGAGAGGCGTCATCGTAGCCGGCCGCGCGCAGCGTCATCGTAATCAGCTCGTTCATGGTTACATTGCTGCCGGGTCTGAAGCTGTCGTCGGGATAGCCCGTCACGACGCCCCGATCAACCGCGTAGGAGATATAGCCCTCCGCCCAGCCGTAGCCCTTGAGGTCCGGAAAACCGCTCTTTTTGACATCCTGAGAGGGCGTCCCGTTGACCGTGGCCGCAGGCGCGCGCATGGCTTTCACGATGATCGTGCAGAACTGCGCCCGCGTCAAATTGGAATCGGGATAGAACAATCCGTCCACATCCCCCGTTATGATGTCCCGCTCCGCAAGCGTCGACACGGCTTTCTCGTAAGACCGGCCTACGACGTCGGACGGCAGCGTCGCGGCGCAGACCGTCGAGGCGAAAACCGACGCGCATACGAGCGCCGCCGCCAAAATTCTTGCAATGCCTTTTATCTTCATGTTCGTCTTGCTCCTTTCTCAATGTGAAAAAAACAAACTTGCAGTCCGCCTGTTGCATGTCATGCTGCTGTCGTATATCTATTGTATATCTACTCTATATCGAAAAACGCTTCCGCGTTCAGCGAAACGCTGAGAGCGCCCCCGCTGTGCAGCGCGCTGCCCGGAATGGTCGCGGCAATCGGCGCGTTCGACGCATTGACGGGAACGCCCGTGATGTTGATCGTGATCGAAGAAAGCCCGGCCGGATGATACTGCGGCACCGTGGCCCGCAAGCCGTTCGCGCTGAGACCCGGAAACCAGCTCGAAACATCCGCTCCGCCGAGTATTTCATTAAAAGTGTCGTTGTGCAGCGTAATGAAGATGTTGCCCGTCGTGATGGCGCTGCCCGTGGAACCCGTAAAACTCACATTCGAGAAGTAGGCGCTGCGGTTGTTCGAAACCATCGGGATCGGCGCGATAATCCGGTTCACAAGGATGGCGACGTCGCCTTTCGGCGCGGGCGCGGTCCAATTGTAGATGTTCACGTTACCCGTCAGGTTGTACATGTCGGCGTACCTTATGTACGCGTCGGGCCATCTGCCCTCCGGCTCGTTCTCCTGTCCGCGTTCAATGCGGACCAGCACCGTGATTACCTCGGCGTAGGTCACGTTCTTGCCCGGCGCGAACTTGCCGCCGCCCACACCCTTGATCCAGTTGTTTTCGTATGCGCGGTTGATGTATTCTTTCGCCCAGCCGTAGCCGTCCATATCCGTAAAATACGTTTCCGAGCCGGAAAGGTTCTGCCAGTGGCCGGCCCTGACGACGATGCTCGCGAACTCGGCCCGCGTAATGGCCTTGTCGGGATGGAACAGCCCGTCCGTGTCGCCCGTTATCGCCTGCGCGTCCATCAGCGCTTTCACCGCGCTGAAATACTTCGTGTTCTGCACATCGGGCGGGTATGTGGGCTTTGTATCCCAAGAACTGTAGTCGATCTCCGCCGCAGCCGCGCAAAGGGCGCCGCCCGCGACGAGAAGCAGCGCGACGACAAAGGCACATGCTCTCCTGTGTGATTTCAATTTCTTCACCTCCCATACATTCAGTATATATATATTATACCGGAAAGAATAAAAAATGTATACGGTGTTTTACGCCGGCCGGGGCGTGCTAATCCGCGAGCCGCCGCGCGACGGCGCGCAAAAATGCCTCCGTATCCGCCGCAGTTTTGTCTGCGAGGCTTGACAGCGCAAAGAGGTCGCCCGTCATCACGCCGGACGCAATCGTATCGAGGCTCGCCCGTTCGAGCCTGTCCGCAAAATCCGCGAGCGCGGGCAAACCGTCCGTCTCGCCGCGCTTTCGGAGTGCGCCGCTCCACGCGAAGATCGTCGCGACGGGATTTGTCGAGGTCCTTTCGCCGTCCTTGTATTTGCGGTAATGGCGCTGCACCGTGCCGTGCGCGGCCTCGTACTCGAAAGCGCCTTTTGGCGAAACGAGCACCGAGGTCATCATCGCGAGGCTGCCGTAGGCCGCGGCCACCATATCGGACAGGACATCCCCGTCGTAATTTTTGCAGGCCCAGATGTAGCCGCCCTCCGAGCGCACGGCGCGCGCAATCATATCGTCGATCAGCGTGTAAGCATAGCTTATCCCCGCGTCCGCAAAGGCCCTCTTGTACTCCGCCTCAAACATCGCTTCGAAGATATCCTTGAAGCGCCGGTCATAGATCTTTGAGATCGTGTCCTTTGCGGCGAACCACAGGTCCTGCCTCGTGTCGAGCGCGTAGGAAAAGCAGGCGCGCGCGAAAGACGTGATGCTCTCGTCGGTATTGTGTACGCCCTGCACGACGCCGCCGCCGCTGAATGCGTGTATGGCGGCGCGCGTCTCGGCTTCGCCGCCGCCCGAGACCGTCAGTTCGGCGCAGCGCCCCGCGCCGACGGAGAACTCGACGTTTCTGTACACGTCGCCGTAGGCGTGGCGCGCAATGGTAATCGGCTTCGTCCAAGTCGGTATGTAGGGCGCGATGCCCCGAACGGGTATGGGCGCGCGGAACACGGTCCCGTCGAGTATGGCGCGAATCGTCCCGTTCGGCGACTTCCACATCTCGGAAAGCCCGTATTCTTTCACGCGCTCGGCGTTGGGCGTGATCGTCGCGCACTTCACGGCGACGCCGAGCCTAAGCGTCGCTTCCGCCGCTTCCGCCGTGATGCGATCCCGCGTTTCCTCGCGCTTCTCAAGCCCCAAATCGTAATACTCCGTCTTCAAATCCACGTGCGGCAGCAGCAGCAGATCCTTTACCCACCGCCACAAAACGCGCGTCATTTCATCCCCATCCATCTCCACGATGGGGCTGTTCATCCTTATCCTCTCGGACATGCCCGCTCCTTCCGCGCAAACGACCGCCGCATCCCGCCAAAGGCCCGCCCCGTGGCGAAGCCCGCGCGCCCGGCCGCTTCGTATTCGATCACATTGTATCTATCATTATAAAGCAGACGGGCGGTCTGCGCAACTTCTAACTTTCGAACGAATTGTGCCGGAATGATTTTTTGTTGCAATTCAGGGGTGGCCGGGGGCCTGGTAATCCTCTCCGCTCTTCGCAACGCCGCAAAAGGCGCGGCGTTTATGCTCGCTGCGGTGGCCGCAAAAAGCGCGGCCCTTGAATACCGCAATGACGCTCCGTGGATTACCAAGCCCCCGGCCCCGAAATGAGCAAATTCCGCAAAGGATCTGAACGGTAGCACCCCGCACCCATCCGCACCCATCTGTTTTCAATATAGGGTTGTCAATCTAGA
>JAITAX010000072.1 GCA_031283865.1 Eubacteriales Family XIII. Incertae Sedis bacterium | reverse complement strand
CTGTAATAGATATAGCTGTTGGAATCGGAATCGTACCAAGTGCTGATATCCTCGCCGTTCAGGAAGACAGCTTTGAGAGCGGTACCGGTGGCGATTGCATCAACATCGACATAGTTGTTGTTCGCGCTGTCGCCCCTTATGCTGCCATTTCCGGCATCGTTGCGCATGATGTTGAGCCCATTCGCGACTTTTTTGGAATCCGCGCTCAGGCTGTACTTGGTACCGGTTACCGTCTGGAAGACATCGGCTTTCCCGGATGAGTCGAAGACGAACCTGCCTGTGAGGAACTGCGTTTCAACCTTGGTCAGTGCCACGACTTCGTCATCCACATTGCTCCTGTACAGGACGCCTTAGGCGCCGACCCTGGGGATGAGGTTGATCTTCGAAGCCTTCGCATCCGCATAGCTGACGATCTTTTTACCGTCCTGCCAGCAGTCCAAACCCGTCGTCAGAAGATTGCGCTCATTCTGCGTGCCGTCTTCGATCCTGTCCCACAGATAGCTGACCGTCGAGTTCGCATCCACCTGCACGAGCTGCACCGTCAATGCGTTGTAGATCATCTGCGCCGCAGAAGCCTTGTTCATCTGCGTATCGTTGCCGACATTCGAGTAGAGCAACTGGTTCTGGCCGAGGGCCACGTAGTTCGCCGGCCACTGACCCACGAGCACGGACGCGTTGTCCGTGTAGCCGACGGCCCGCAGGACCATCGTCACGGCCTCGTTCGGGGTGATCGTCCGGCCCGGCATCGCGTTGCCGTAGCCGTCGCCCTTCATGATGCCGCGCTGCTGCAGGATGGCGAGGTAGGGCACCGCCCACGTGTAGCCCGAGGTATCCTTGAAGGTCGTACTGGAGTAGGACGCCAGCGCGCTGTCCGGAATCGCGAGGGCCCGCACGATCAGGGCCGCGAACTCGGCCCTGTTGACGGCCTTCTCGGGTTCGTAGGCGCCCTCCGGCGTACCCGTCACGATGCCGAGGTCGTAGGCGACCTGGATCGCTTCCTCGTTGGCGTTGTCCGCGATGTCGGTCAATCTGACCTTGCCGCTCGCCGCGCTCGCCATCGAGATGCTTCCGAGTATCAACGCAAGCGTCAATACCGTCATGACTAGCTTTCTCATAAACTTTCCTCCTTTTAATAAGGTATCTTCGAAGGGGTTCAGACTCAAAAAGTTTTATTCAAATCATCTCCGGGATAGAAACAAAATCATGTTCCGACGCAGCCACAAAAAAAGAAGCTGTTTCAATCTGATTGTTTGAATCATCTTGAAACAACTTCTTTGTGTTGGTATCCCGCCGGGGAGTCGAACCCCGGACTCCGCCGTGAGAGGGCGACATCTTGACCACTTGACCAGCGGGACGCGGTGTTTCCTGCGGCAAACCGTCCGCAAAACGGGTGAACAGCCTTGCCGCAGATATATTATAAGGCATATTGCGGAATTTGTCCATCAATTTTTTTTGACATAATTACGAAGTTTTTGACATGTTTTTGATATTGAAAAACACAGGCGGCTGCGATATACTAAGGAAAGAAGAAGCGTAAAACGCTGTGCGCGCAAGGCGCTCCGCGAGAATTTACAGGAGGGAAAGATATATGTGTGTGGCTCTGCCGGGCAGAGTGCTTTCGATCTCCGGGCGTTACGCCAAGGTCGATTTCAGCGGCAATGTCGTCGATGTGCATACGGGGGCGGTGACGGCTGCGCCTGACGACTACGTGCTGGTCCACGCGGGTTGCGCCATCGAGGTGCTGTCGCGCGGGGATGCAGAGGAAATACTGTCTGTGTTTTCCGAATTGTACCAAGAGTGAGCGGCGTGGATATCGCGGGCGCGACGGCGTTTTTGAAAAGCTACGACGGGCCGCGGCTTTCGATTATGGAGGTCTGCGGCACACACACCGCTGCGATTTTCAAGACGGGCGTGCGAAGCCTGCTGTCGCCTAAGATCAGGCTGGTTTCGGGTCCGGGCTGTCCCGTCTGCGTCACGCCCGCCGCCTACATCGACCGCTGCGTCGCGCTCGCCGGGACGGAGGGCCGGGTCGTGATGAGTTTCGGCGATATGCTGAAAGTGCCGGGCGCGCGCGGCAGCCTCTCGGACGCGCGGAGCGAGGGCGCGCGCGTCGAAATGATGTACGCGCCGTTTGAAGCGCTGGCCCGCGCGAAGCGGGACCCGGATACGATCTATGCGCTGGCGGCTGTGGGCTTTGAAACGACGGCGCCTGCCTTTGCCCTCGTTCTGGAGGAAGCCGTGGCGCAAGGCATTGAAAACATACGCCTCGTGACAGCGCTGAAGTCGGCGCTCCCGGCTCTGGAATGGGTTTCGGAGCGCGGCGGCGCGGACGGCTTCCTCTGCCCGGGACACGTCAGCGTCATCACAGGCGCGCGCGCCTATGCGCGCCTCGCGGCCCGATACGACAGGCCCTTTGTGATCGCGGGCTTTGAGGGCGAGCAGATCATGGCGGCAATCCATGTGATCGTGTGCGCGCTTTTGGGGGAACGGGGCGTCGTTCGCAACCTCTATCCCTCTGCGGTCAGCGAAGAGGGGAACGGCAAGGCGCGCGCCCTGATTGCGAAATACTTTGAGCCTTGCCCCGCCTTTTGGCGGGGTCTCGGGCTTATACCCGATTCGGGCTTTCGCCTGCGCAAGGAATACGCGCGCTTTGACGGCGGCGGCGCGGAAATCGACGACGATGAGATTCTCCCCGCCGGCTGCCGCTGCGGCGACGTGATTACGGGGCGCATCGACCCGAGCGAATGCCCGGCTTTCAGCGGCGCCTGCCGTCCGGAAGCGCCTCTCGGTCCCTGCATGGTGTCGGCGGAGGGCGCCTGCGGCATTTGGTACAGGAGTGCAACATGAAGATTACGGCGGCCCACGGCAGCGGCGGCAGGGATTCCGCGCTGCTGATGCGGGAGATATTCGGCAAGAGATTCTCCGATCCCGCGCTGGACAGGTTGGAGGATGCGGCGGTTTTGGAGCTGCCCGCAGCGCTCTTGGGCGCCGGCGGGGAAAGGAGCGGGGACGGCGCGGCCGGTCTGCCGCGCGGACGCCTCGCCGTCAGCACAGACAGTTTCGTCGTGACGCCGCTCTTTTTTAGCGGCGGCGACATCGGCAAGCTCAGCGTATGCGGAACGGTGAACGACCTGCTCATGGTCGGCGCCGCGCCTTTCTGCCTGAGTTGCGGCTTCATTCTGGAAGAGGGGCTTGACATCGATTTGCTCGACGGCATTGTTGCCTCTATGGCCGAAACCGCAGTCGCCGCAGGCGTTCGCATCGTCGCGGGCGACACGAAAGTGGCCGGCATCGGCGGCGGTCTGTACATCAATACGACGGGCGTCGGCGTTGTGCCCGCGGGGCGCGCAATCGGCGCCGACAGCTGTGCGCCGGGCGACGCGATCCTGCTGTCCGGCAGCCTCGGCAACCACCATGCCTGCATACTCAGCGCACGCATGGGCATAGAGAACGGCATCGAAAGCGACTGCGCCTGCCTGCGCGACGTCACGGAGGCCCTTTACGCCTCGGGCGCGCGCATAAAAGCTATGCGCGACGTGACGCGCGGCGGGCTCGGCACCGTGCTGAACGAAATCGCCGCGAGTTCCGGCCAATCCATAGCGCTGCGAGAGGATGACATTCCCGTCGACGAGTCTGTGCGGGCTTTCTGCGGCCTGATGGGCCTGGACCCCCTGTATATGGGAAACGAGGGCAAGATGATCGCCGTGGTCGACGGCCGGGACGCGGCCAAAGCTTTGGCTGCGGCGCGCACCGTGCAAAACGGCAAGAACGCCGCGCTGATCGGCGCCGTCGCAGCGGGGCGCGGCGTTTTCATGCAAACGCGGCTCGGCGGCACGCGCCGCGTGGATGTCCTCTACGG
>JAITAX010000279.1 GCA_031283865.1 Eubacteriales Family XIII. Incertae Sedis bacterium | reverse complement strand
AGATCGGCCGCGTCCTGAACGGGCCGGCCCTCGCGTCCATCTTCGAGGGGGTACTCTGAAATGGCGATCCCCGTCTACGTCGTCCCCGGTTTTCTGGACGCCGGCAAGACGACCTTCCTGAACGAACTGCTTTCCCTGCCGGATTGGCGGGACTGCGCGATTGCCGTGTTCCGCTTCGAATCCGGCGAAGCGGTTTTTACGGGCGCGGGTGCGCATTGCACGGAACTGCCGTTCTCGAAGAGCGATCTGGACCGGCAGCCCGACCGCATCGCGGAGCAGATGCGCGAACATCTGCAGGACCGCGCCGTCGATGAGATTTGGATCGAATGGAACGGGGTCACGCCCTTCGCGCGACTGCAGACCCTGCTGCTGCATCCGGCCCTGCGCGATCTATGCAAGCTCGGCAAGGTTCTTCATATCGCGGACGCCGCCAAGCTGGAGGCCCTGCTGGGCAGGACGGGAAGCGCGCTTCCCGAACAGATTGCGAGCTGCGATTTCGCGGTTGTGCGCGGCGTCTATACGGCGCGCGGCCTGAAGCGATACCGGCGGCTGCTGCGCGGCATAAACCCCGGCGTTCGCGTATACAGGGCGACGCAGGAGGACGACATCCGCCGCGGACTCTTCGGCCGGAAGCGTTCCCCGTGGCTGTCCTTTCTGCTGCCGATTGCGCCGGCGGTCGCGCTGTACCTGCTCGCGGCGCCTTTCCTCGAATCGGCGGCGATCCCCGTGAACAAGATCGTGAATATATTCCTCGGCATCATCCTGCAGGCGATCCCGTTTTTGCTCATCGGCGTGCTGCTTTCCTCCGCGATCCAAATTTTCGTCAGCAGGTCCGCCATCGAGAACCGCTTTCCGCAGTCGATCAGCCTGGGTATACCGGTCGCGATTCTGGCGGGGTTTTGTCTGCCGGTCTGCGACTGCGCCTCCGTTCCCATATTCCGCAGCCTCGTCAGAAAGGGCGTTCCGCTGCCGACGGCCCTGACCTTTATGGCGGTGACGCCCGTGATCAACCCCGTAGTCATTCTGTCCACGTATTACGCTTTCAGCGGCAACCTGCGGATCGTGATTGCGCGCGTCTGCCTCGGCGTCTTTTCCGCCGTCTTGATCGGACTCGCGTTCGCGCTGTGGCCGCCTAAGAACGAAATCCTGTCCGGCGGCGCCTTGGACCGGCTGCTGTGCGGCTGCGGCTGTTACGAGGACGCGGAGAGCGTTACGGGCTTCGGCGGCAAGCTTGAACTCTTTCTTCGCCACGCGCAGGCTGAATTTTTCGACGTGGGCAAATACCTCGTGATCGGCGTCTTCGTGTCCGCCGTGTTTCAGGCGGTCGGCGCGGGCGCTTTCGCTTCCGCGCAGAGCGGCGCGGGTTTGGCCGTTTCCGTCGCCGTGATGATGCTCATGGGCTTCGCGCTCTCGCTCTGCTCCTCGTCGGACGCCGTCGTCGCGCGCAGCTTCGCGAACAGGTTTCCGGGCGGTGCGCTGCTGGGTTTTCTCGTGTTCGGCCCTATGATGGACATCAAGAACGTCCTGATGCTGTCATCCTGTTTTTCGCGGCGTTTTGTCGCGCGGCTGGCCGTCACGTCTTTCGCGATCTGTTTCGCGGCTGTTTTTCTGTTCTCGTATTGGGGAGGTGTGTGAGCTTGACGACGCGCGCGTATGCGCGGGCCTTGAACCCGCAGGTGTGTTTGGAATTTATATGTTATATGACCTTTGCGGCGCTGATGCTGTATCTCGTTCACAGCGGAAAATACCTGACCTATGTCACGCCGCGCATGGAACCCTATCTGTACTTTACGGCGGTCGTCATGCTGCTGTGGGCCGGCGCGAGCCTCTTTCGGCTCTTCCGCCCGCAAAATAGGCTGCGCGTCGCGCACTGCCTCGTGCCGGCGATTCCCATTCTGCTTCTGCTGCTGCCGCACAGCCCGCTCTCCGCGGCGGATCTGTCCTACAACTACGCGGGCGGAAGCGCTTTCTCGGGCGCCGTCGCGCAGCCGCAGACGGCACCCGGCGGCAATGCGGGCGCGGGCGCTCAGTCACCCGGCGGCGCGCCCGCGGAGGACTTCGCAAGCGGCGTTTCGGCGGCGGCCTCCGCCTCCGCGCTGATCGAGGTCGAGGACGACGACTTTTACGCGTGGCTGAACGAGCTGTATGTGAATTTGGACACCTATGTGGGCTGCCGCATCTCCGTGACGGGCTTTGTGTTCAAGGACCCGGAGATGTTCGGCGCGGACGAGTTCGTGCCCGCGCGGCTCGGCATGACCTGCTGCGTCGCCGATCTCGTGCCATACGGACTCGTCTGCAAGTACGACAAGGCCGGCGAACTCGCGCCCGACACCTGGGTACGCGTGGAGGGCGTCGTTCAAAAGGGGATGTACGAGGGCGCGGAGGAACCGCAGATCGCGGTGACGTCCATCGAGCCTGCGGCGCCCGTGGAGGCCTATATCTATCCGTTTGCGTATTGAGCCGATTGCCGCGTGCCGCTAAAATGTTCAAGGAGTTGGGGATATAGGCGTGCTTAAACCGGAGTACACCAAATTGAATCGCAGATGGTTTATCGACCGGTTTCTGTATAGTCGGCTTGAGGGATATTATATTTATTGGAATGCCTTACGAACCATTGATCGGAGGGATTGGCGACGATCTCCTGCGCATATGCCGCGCTTCTTTCATCCCAAGCAAAGCGCAGCAATTTGAAATCGTTGCCCGTGGTCACGGCGGCGTATACGCTTATCTCCAAATCACCGTCCGCGGGCGCGTCAAGCCGTTTCGGATTCGTCGCGACGAGCCAATACTGCAACTCGCCGTACTGCAAATACTCGTCAAACAAGGGGTAGAAGCGTTCCCCCGCGCGCGCAACGAGCTTCCACGTGTGGCCGGTATCCCAGCCCATCCGTCCGTCCGGCGCAGGCTGCGCCGATGTATACAATTCGACGCTTTCATCCTCGCCGTCGCCGTTCAGGTCGATATAAGAGCGCTCAAGCAGCGTGAGATCGCCCGCGCTGAAGCCCTCTTCGGCCGGAATGCCTGCCGAGTCGGCCTTGCCGCCGCAGCCCGCAAAGAAAATGAGGGCCGACAATGCGAACAAGCCGCAAAGGAATATCTTCCGAAACCCTGTTCTCGTGTGCATGTCGGACCTCTGATCGCCTGAGCGCTTCACTCGAATAACAATATCGATCTATTTTACCACGGATGCCCGTTAAATGAAACAAATGAAACAAAAGTTTTCCTAAGCGCTCCGGCGCCTTTGACATCGCCGTGAATTTGTGATATCTTGAAGAAAAGAAATTCGATTGCGATACGACCGACCGGATTGCCCTGCTCACAGGTTTCCCTGTCCTGCGGCGGGCGGCCCGGGAGGCGCGGTCCGACGCATTGTGCAATACACGGTAAATCCAACGGAAAGGAGATTGCCGATGGATATCAGCGCCATACTAAAGCTGTCCGGCATCAAAAAATTTCTCAAGAATCAGGTCATCACGAAAGAGGGGGACGGAAGTTCCGACGGCATGTACATCGTGCTGCAGGGGACCGTCGGCACATTCAAGAATTATCAAAAGATGAACGAGGCACAGCTTTCCACGGTAACGCCCGGAAATTTCTTCGGCGAAATGAGCCTTTTCCTCGGAAAGGGCCGGGCCGCAACCGCCGTCGCGCTGAGCGAGGTAATCGCCCTCGAAATCAACAGGGCCAATGTGTTGGATATCTTTTCAAAACAGCCTGAGATCACCTATACGCTGATGCAGGGTCTGTGCCGGCGCATAGACGAATTGGACACGTCAAATCAGTTCCTGCACACGGAGGCCAGAAAGGATATCTCGCCGGCGATGCTGATCTCGGCAGGCAGTCCGCTCTTTCCGGAGGCGCACGGCAACTACATCCTGCCGATCGACAACACGCCGTCCGATTTCTTGTTTGAGGATACCGTAAAATGCCCGATTTGCGGCCATAAGTTCTCGAATTTGACCGTCTTGGTTTCCAAGCTGGAGCAGGAATCCAAGGACGATGATCACCGCATACGCTACAAGGGCGTGGAGCCTTTGTACTACGAAGCGGTCAGTTGCCCGAACTGCCTGTACAGCGCGATGGTGGACCTGTTCAAGGACATCGAGGTGACGAAGCGCATGGCGGAAAGCCTGCGCGAAACGATGGCGCCTTATTTGGGCAATGTCGAAATACGGACGGGGCGGGAGAGGGACACGTTCACGGTGTTCGCAAGCTATTATCTCGCGATACTCGGCGCGCCGCAATGCTTTTATGAACACCAGCGAATCACGGCGCGGCTGTGGCGGAACCTCGGCAGGATCTACGACGATTGCAGCGAAGAACGCCTGATGGAGTACGCCTTGCAGAAGTCGGTGGACGAATATCTGTATTCCTATTCGCACTTCGACATCGAGGGCAAGAACATGCAGCAGCTCTGCTTTGTGATCGGTGAACTGAAATACCAACTCGGGGATCTGCTCAAGGCGCGGGAATTTCTCTACGCCGCGATGGTGAACAGGGACGGCAACCCCGTGACCAAACGGCTGGCGGAGGACCGGCTGGAAACGGTCAAGGCCCTGCTAAAGGAAGCGGAAGGGCAAAAGCCCTGAGCCGCGATGGCCTGTCCCGTCCTTCCCCTTTTTTTTGCCTTTTTTTGTCTTTTACAAAAAGGGCGCGTTGTATAATTAAGTGTCGTTTTTGAGAAGTAAACAAAGAACTCATGGCAATTCCGATGTATAATGTTAGTTGCAAAACAACACATACAAGGAGGAAGCCATGAGTCAAGACAA
>JAITAX010000234.1 GCA_031283865.1 Eubacteriales Family XIII. Incertae Sedis bacterium | reverse complement strand
TCTTGACCTCGGCGCCCGGCTTCGCGGACCGGCCGTTTACGCATACGCGTTCGCTGTCGCAGGCTTCCTTTGCGATTGCGCGCCGTTTGATGATCCGCGCGTTCTTCAAAAATTTGTCGATTCTCATACACACCCCCGGCGCAAAAGGACCGCGTCGCGCAACCGCGCACCGAAAAAAGAACCGTTCCGCACAGGAACAGTCCTTTTGTCAACAGTCAACAAAACTTCAGAAAAGGTTCTTGGAATCCGTACCCCTTATTTGTTCACAGCGTCCTTGAGAGCCTTGCCCGCCTTGAACACAGGCGCCTTGGCCGCGTCGATGTTAATTACTTCTTCGGGCTTCCTCGGATTGCGGCCTTGTCTGGCTTTCCTCTGGCGCGTTTCAAAGGTTCCGAATCCGATCAACTGGACCTTCTCACCCTTTACCAATGCGGCTTCGATGCTGCTGATCGTCGCGTTCACCGCGACCTCTGCGTCTTTCTTCGTCAAGCCTGCCTTCTCCGCGACACTTGTGATCAATTCTGCTTTATTCACGAAATTAAACCTCCTTTAAAAAAATAATTTCAGAACATACTACACCGTTGGCATATCACGAATGATACGTGGGCAAGGACGTTCGGTTTCGCTCTTTCTCGAATTTATCGTCGTCCCGATAGGTTTCAAGGAACTCCCCCATCTCTTCCTCGATCTTCCGAAAGGCATCCCCTGTGCACGTGCAGTCAAAACCGACTCAGGCGACCTTGCCGGAAGCTTGAAACTTCTCGTCAAGGCGGGCAATGCCTTTGGGATGCTCTGCAAAATTTTGGTGTGCGATGCGGTCTGTTTCTCTTGCCTCTTCACATTTTCCCATTTCTCAATTACTTTGTCAATAGTTTTAATGTTTTCTTTTGAAAAAATATGCGAAATATCGGCCGCCGGGCAAAAGCCGCAGTTCCTCCTCCGTGATCGCGCCGCCTATGAAGATCATCGCCGCGTAGGCGACCGCGCCGACCGCAATCGCGATCACGGTCGGTATGGCGTTGCCGCCGATCAGGAGGTGCAGCGCCGTGTACACGGCGTACACCGCCGCGCCCATGACGAGCGCGGCCAAGGCCGGCTTGATATAGGTCAGCCCTATGTCGAAGCGCGTACCCGTGTGACGCCGCACGGCAGCCAGATTCAGGACGGCGGCTAAGATATAGGCCGTGACGGTCCCTATGGCCGCGCCCTTGACGTTTACGGCCGGAATCGCGATCAGCGTCCACGTCACCGCGATCTTCGCGACGGCGCCGATGCAGAGGTTGCAGACGGGTATCATCTGCCGGCCTATGCCTTGCAGCACGCCCGTCAGCGTCTGCACGGTCGAGAGGAAGATGATGCCGAAGCCCAGTATGAACAGAAAGGGCGCCGCAGCGATTGCGGACTCCCGAACCGCCGGATAGAGCAGCAGCATGATCTGCTCGGACAGGGTCATCATGCCAAAAGCGCAGGGCAGGCCGATGATGATCGCCGTTCTGAGGCCCAACTGTATGTTGTGCCGCAGAAAGGCGCCGTCGTTTTGCTTGTGCGCGGCGGCCACGGCCGGCACGAGGCTCATAGCCACGGCCTGCGTCAATATCTGCGGCAGGTTTATCAGCGGATTCACGAAACCCGCAAGCTGCCCGTAGGTCTTCCTGACCTCCTCCGCGGCCCAGCCGAGATCGGACAGGCGGTTCGTGATGATCGCGAGGTCTATGAAGTTCATGATGGGCATGATGGAGGCCCCGATTGTGATCGGCGCCGCGATCAGGCATATGCGCAGCAACATACCGTGAACGGACTCCGTTTCGGCCCGTGCGTCCCTGTTTCCGCTTGCGCGCGCGCGTTCTCTCCCCCGCTCCCTTGCTTCCGCGCGCTCCGCGCTCCGCTTCCCGCCGCTGAGCGCGTAAATGGTTACAACGGTCAGCAGCCCCGCCGCCGCGCCGACCGCCGCGCCCGCCGCCGCGCCCGCCGCCGCAAACTGCTCGCCGCGCGGCAGCATGTACCAAGCGACGCCGAGACCCGCCGCAACGCGAAAAAACTGCTCCAGCACCTGCGAATTTGCCGTGGGCCGCATATTCTGCTTCCCTTGAAAATAACCCCGGTACGCGGCCATCGGCGGCACGATGAGCAGCGCGGGCGCAATCGCCTTGATCGAGTAAGAGGCATTATCCATATTGGGAAAATGATGCAGCAACATGTCCGTTTTGAAGAAGCAGAGCATTGAGGAAGCGAGGCCTATGAGGAAGAGCAGGATGAAAGACACGCGAAAGACCCTGTGCGCGTCCCACGGGCGCCCCACGGCAATGCGTTCGGACACCATGCGCGAGATCGCCACGGGTATGCCCGAATTGGACAGCACGAGGAACATCACATAGATCGTATAGGCGGTCTGGTAATATCCCATGCCCGTGTCGCTGATCATATTCCCGAGCGGAATCTTGAAGACGGCGCCGAGCGCCTTGATGATTACGCCGGCGGCGGCCAAGATGACCGCCCCTTGCATAAATGTCCGCTTGCTCATGCCGGCTTCAAGGCGCCGAGGATGCGCTCCGTCGCCCCGGCCGCCTCGAACAGGGTCTTTTCGATGTCTATGGTCGTATAGGCCCCGTCCCTGTAGAGGACCTTGCCGTCGGACATGGTAAGCCGCACGTCGCCGCCCGCCGCGGCGTAGACGATGTTGTTCACAAGCGCGTGCACGGGCTGCATGTTGGCTACGGACAGGTCCAAGACGATCAGATCCGCCTTGGCGCCGACGCGGATCGCGCCGCAGTCCGGGCGACCTTGGCTCTTCGCGCCGCCGACGGTCGCGGCGGCGATGGTCTCCGCGGGGCTCACGAGGGTCGGATCCCCGCGCATGAGCTTGTTGGACAGCGCGAAGAATTTCATTTCCTCGATGAAGTTCAGATTGTTGTTGCTCGCGGCGCCGTCCGTGCCGATTGCCACGTTTACGCCCTTTTCGAGCAGGCGCGGCACATTGCAGACGCCGCTCGACAGCTTCATGTTGCTGATCGGGCAGCTTGCGACCGTCACGCCCTTTTGCGCAAGGATGTCCATGTCCTCCTCCGTCACGTGAACGCAGTGCGCGGCTGTGGTCCGCGTCTCGAAGAAGCCGAGCGAGGCCAGATAGGCGACCGGCGTCTTGCCGTCGTGCCGCGTCCTGCATTCCTCGTGCTCGGCTTTCGTTTCGGATACGTGGACGTGCATACCCGCGCCGACCTCGTTCGCGTATGCGGCCAACTGCGCCGCGATCTTGGGCGTCGAGGTGTATTCGGCGTGAAGTGAGGTTTCGACTTTCACGCGGCCCCCCGCGGCCTCGTTGTAGGTTTCAAAGAGGTACCGTGTTTCCCGGAAGCCCGCGAGGTCCGCGAGGTCCTCATCCGTGAAGCAGGTTATGCCGCGGCCTATGTTCACCTTGGCGCCGCTTTCAAGAAAGGCCCGCAGCATGTCCTCGCAGAAATAGTACATGTCCGTGGTCGAAACGATGCCGAAGCGCAGGGATTCCGCTATAGCCAGCATCGTCCCGCGGTACACGGCTTCGCCCGTGAGCTTGTCCTCAAACGGGAATATGCGCGTCGTCAGCCAGTCCTGCAATTTCAAATTCTCGCCGTAGCCGCGCAGCAGGGTCATGGGCGAATGGGCGTGCGCGTTGTAGAAAGCCGGCATGAGCAGACGGCCCGCGCCCGCATAGACCTCGCCGAAGTCCCGGGCCGGCGCTTCGCTTCCGATATAGGTGATGCGGTCGCCCTCGACGCCCACATACGCGCCCTTTTCCGCAAGGCCGTCCTCGCGAAGAACATCGATATTCTTAAAAAGCATTTTATCTTATCTCCTTCTCCCGCAAAAAATCCGATACGGCTTTCAAAAGCGCTCTCATCTCGTCGTCCGTACCGACCGTTATGCGCAGATAGGCATCGATCCCGGGCTGTGAAAAATGCCGGACCAGAATGCCGCGCCCTTTCAGATGCGCCAAAAGCGCCGCGGCGTCAAGTCCCGCGCGCGTCACAAACAGAAAATTCGCGGCGCTGTCCGTCATCGAAAAACCCATGTCGTGCAGGGCCGCAGCCGTGCGCTCCCGCGTCGCGATCACCTGCGCCGCGCGCCGCGCGAAGTAGGCCCCGTCCGCCAAGGAGGCGATGCCGGCCGCAGCCGCGACGCTGTCCACGGGATAGGAATTGAACGCGTTCTTTACAGCGCCGAGCACGGCGATCAGTTCCGCGCAGCCGAAAGCCATGCCGAGCCTGAGCCCGGCCAGCGCCCGCCCTTTCGAGAAGCTCTGCGTAACCAGCAGGTTTTCGTACTTCGATATGAGCTTGACGGAGGAAGCCGCCCCGAAATCGACGTAGGCTTCGTCCACGATCACCACGGAGGCGGGATTTGACGAGAGGATGCGCTCGATCTCGGCGGGTCTCAGCGCGATGCCGGTCGGCGCGTTCGGATTCGCGAGAACCGCGCCCCCGTTCTCTGCGGCGTAGTCCTGCGGGCGTATGCGAAAGTCCCCGTCGAGCGCCGTCCTGCGATAGGGTATCCCGAAGAGTTCACACCAGACCGGGTAGAACGAATAGGTGACGTCGGGAAACAGCACGGGTTTCTTCGAGTTGAAGAAGCTGCGAAAGGCCAGGGCCAAGACCTCGTCGGAACCGTTGGCGACGAATACGCAGGCGGGGTCAAGCCCGTGCTGCGCCGCGAGCGCGCGGCGCAGGTCCGTCCCGTCCGCCTGCGGGTATCGCCGCAGTCCCTCGGTCTTGACGGCGCGCAGCGCGGCTTCCACGCCCGGCGCCGGCGGGTAGGGGTTCTCGTTGGCGTTCAGCTTGATTACGTCGTCGCTCGCAGGCTGTTCCCCCGCCCTGTAGGGTTCGATCCGTATGAAGTTTTTCGCCCATCTCTTTTGCGTCATAACCTCCGCTCCCGCGCGCAAAGCGTGTTTACACAAAACATATTACCGTAAATCAAAGGGGTGCGTCCAAAGAAGCGCGTCCAAAACGCCGGGCGACGGACAGACGCGCGACAGACCGCCGGCCGTCATTCTGCGACGGCTTCTGCGGCGGCGTCCTCGGCCCCTGCGGCGGCATCCTCGGTCACTGCCCCTGCGGCTGCGGCAGCGGCGCGCGCTTCGGGCGAGGGATATTTGTCATTCAGATAGGCCGGCTCATATGTCGCAAGAACCGACGCCAAGGCGTCCTCGTAGAGCGCGGACCCCAGCGTGGTGCGAATCGACTCGCGCTGCGTTTCCAAAGAGCGCGTGCTGCGGATGTCCGTGACTTTCAGCAGGTGAAAGCCGAACTCCGATTCCACGATGCCGCTCAGTTCATCCTGCGGCAGTACGAAAGCGACGTCGCTAAATTCCGGCACATAGGCGCTCCGCACGGCATAACCCAGATCGCCGCCCGTGCTGCTCGTGCCGTCCGTTCCGTATTCGGCCGCCATGTCCTCGAAGCTCGCCTCGCCGCTCGCGATCTTCCCGCGTATCTCCTCCGCAAGCTGCCTGTCCTCGTCCGTATGATTCGCGTCGCCGACCAATATATGGCTTACGCGCCGCTCCTCCTCATCCGGGTATTCCTGCTCGTGAGCGGCGTAATACGCGAGAATTTCATCTTCTGAGGGCAGGGCGCCGTCCTGCGTAAATTCCTCCTGCAGCGTCTGAAAATAGTATTGCGCCTCCAAGAAATATCGCAGTATGTCGT
Organism: Eubacteriales Family XIII. Incertae Sedis bacterium; assembly: GCA_031283865.1. GTDB lineage: Bacteria > Bacillota > Clostridia > Peptostreptococcales > Anaerovoracaceae > JAITLA01. Next base: position 7,123 of record JAITAX010000234.1, on the reverse strand, counting down.
CCGTGACGCCTTTCTCTTTCAGGCTGTCCGCAAGGCCCTCCGATTGTTCGATATCGGCCTTGATCTGTGTAAAATCCTCCTCGATGTTCGGTTCAACGCCTTTCGCCTTGTAATACTGTTCCGCCGCCGCCGCCTGCACCAAGGTATCCAGGGTTTCGGCCTTGTACAGGTTTCTCTCGCTGTCCTCAAGGCTTGCGAGGTCGTAACCGTACAGAGAAAACAAAAGCTCCGTAAACGCGTTCAACCGGTCTTCCGTGATCTCTATATCGCCCACCTTAGCCACCGTGATCTCGGAATTTTCGCTCGCGCCGCCCCCGCAGCCCGAGAGCAAAAGGAGCGCGCTCAGGGCAAGGATTTGCACAGCGATTGCGATCTTACATTTTCCTGCATTCTTCTTTTTCATTCATCCTACTCCACATTTTCCGGGGTGTCCGCATAAAAACCGCCCGCGATTCCGCGAACTGCGGAACCGCAGCTACAATAACTGCAATATTAAATTATACCATAAGACAGTGCAAAAAAGCCATAATTTCTTTGAGTTTCTCCTCGCCTTGCTTCACGCCCTGTTTTTTCTCCTTGCCCCGCAGCGCGACAAAGGGTTTCGTCCCGCCGCGAAACAGAAGCTTTGTGCCGAAGCGCGCAAGCAGGCGTTCCACGGCCCCCTCCCCGAGGTCCGCCCCGGCCCGCAGTTCGAAGATGTAGCGCTTCTGCGCTTCGCGGATGCGCAGGATGCCGAAACGCTTTGCGATCGCGCGGATGCGCGCGATTACGAACAGGTTCAGCGTCACGCGCGGCGGGCTGCCGAAGCGGTCAATCATCTCGTCAAGGACGTCGCGCTCGTCCGCCTCGTCCTCGATGCCGGCGATCCGCTTGTACATCTGCAGCTTCAGCGCCTCGTCCTCGATGTACTCCGGCGGAATGTAGGCCGCCACGCCGATCTCGAAAGACACATCCTCCGCATCCGGATTCACGACCTCGCCGGACAAGGCCCTTACGGCCTCGTCCACAAGCTTGCGGTACAGCTCGTAGCCCACGCTCACGATATGCCCGTGCTGCTCCGCGCCGAGCAGGTTGCCCGCGCCCCGGATCTCAAGGTCGCGCATCGCGATGCGAAAGCCCGCGCCGAACTCCGTAAACTCCCGAATGGCGCGCAGGCGCTTCTCCGCGGACTCAGAGAGGACCTTGTCGCGCTTGTACAGCAGATAGGCGTAGGCCATGCGGTTTGAGCGGCCCACGCGGCCGCGCAGTTGATAGAGCTGCGACAGGCCGAAGCGGTCCGCGTCCATAACCAGGATCGTGTTCACGTTCGGGATGTCTATGCCGGACTCGATGATGGCCGTCGAAACCAGCACGTCGTACCGGCCCTCGATGAAATCCGACATCACGTCCTCCAGTTCCCGTTCATCCATCTGCCCGTGGCCGACCGCGACCCTTGCCGCAGGCGCGAGCGCCTTGATCTCCGCCGCGACGCGCTGTATGCCCTTGATCCTGTTGTACACGATGTAGACCTGCCCGCCCCGGTCGAGTTCCCGCAGGACGGTTTCACGAAGCACCTCGTCCGTCTGCTCCATGACGTAGGTCTGCACGGGATATCTGTCCTGCGGCGGTTCCTCGATCAGGTCCATATCCCTGACGCCGATCATCGACATGTGCAGCGTGCGCGGAATGGGCGTGGCCGACAGCGTCAGGACGTCCACGTTCTTCTTCAGCGTCTTGATGCGCTCCTTGTGGCGCACGCCGAAGCGCTGTTCTTCGTCGACGACGAGCAGCCCGAGCGCGCGAAAGCTTATATCTTTCGACAGCAGCCTGTGCGTGCCGATGACGATATCCACGCCGCCTTTCTTCACGCGCGCCGCGATCTCCCGCTGCTGCGCCTCACTCCTGAAGCGCGACAGCATCTCCACCGTGAACGGGAAAGACTCAAAGCGCTGCTTGAACGTCCTGTAATGCTGGTTCGCAAGGATGGTGGTCGGCACGAGGACGGCGGCCTGCATACCGTCGGCGACGCATTTGAACACGGCGCGGGCCGCGACCTCGGTCTTGCCGTAGCCCACGTCGCCGCAGAGCAGCCGGTCCATCGGGGCGGGTTTTTCCATATCCCGCTTGATGGAAGCGATGCTGCGCAGTTGGTCCTGCGTTTCCTCATAGGGAAAGCTGTCCTCAAATTCGCGCTGCCAAACCGTATCCACGGAAAAGGCGTGGCCCGCGGCGGCCTTGCGGTCCGCGGAAAGCGCGAGGAGTTCCTGCGCCATGTTTGCGATCTCTTTCTTGGCTTTCGCTTTCGCCCGCTTCCATTCGCCGCTCGAAAGCCTGCTGATCTTAGGCTCCTCCTCGCCGCCGCCGATATACCGCTGCACCAAGGACATCTGCTCCGTGGGGATGTAGAGCATATCGTCGCCCGCGTACTTGATCTTCAGGTAATCTTTTCGGATACCCTGTATCTCCAACTGCTCTATGCCGACGAACCTGCCTATGCCGTGGTTCTCGTGAACGACGCAGTCCCCCTGCCGGATATCCGTGAAAGCGCGTATAGGCTCGGCGTTCTCGCTGCGCCTGCGGGCCGTCCCCCGGCCTGCGCCGCGCCCGCCCCCGGCCGCCGAAAAGATGTCCCCCTCCCACAGGTAGAGGATCTTCTCTTTCGGAAATTCCGCGCCGCAGCCCGGATTGCCCTGCCGCAAGGCCACCTGCGGCAAGTCCGCCGCATCGAGAAATTCCCGCAGGCCCGCGAGCCGTTCCTGCGAAGCGCACACGAGCGTGACCGCATAGCCCTGCTTGCAATAGCGCCGCAGCTCAGCCTCAAGGAAATCCATGCGCCCGCCCATGGCCGGCGGACGCCGCACATCGACGCTGTATTCCGCCGTCGGTTCGCCCGCGCCCTCAATCCGCGTCGCAAAGGGCGTAAAAAACCAGATGGGACTGCGCAGAAGCAGGCGCTCGTAGACCGCAAGCCCCTCTATGCCGTCGTGCTCCGCCGGCGTGGCGTGACCTTTCGCGAGCACGGCCCGAAAATCCTCCTCCGCCTCCCTGTCGCGCAGCGAGAGCGTTTCCCGCAGCCTGTCCGGATCGTCGAGCATGAGGAGGCCGTCGTTCATATAATCCCAAATATAGGATATATTGTCGTAGAAATAGCCGATACAGTGCTCGAGCAGTTGCAGGTTCGTCGCCGACTCTATGCAGTCCGTGAGCCTGTCCCGTCTGGCCGTCAGCGCGGCGGATCGCTCGCCGCCGAAACGCCTTATGTACTTGTCGTATTCGTCCTTGATCCGCTGCGACGCGGCACGAAAGATCGTCTCGTCCGCGACGAGCTGCTTGGCGGGCCAAATCTCAACGGCGTCGAGCAAGCCCTCCGAGCGCTGCGTTTCCGGGTCGAAAGCCTTGATGGAATCGATCTCATCGCCGAACAGATCCACGCGGCAGGGCAGGGTCTCGGATATGGCGAATATGTCCAAGATGCCGCCGCGAAGACTGTACTGCCCCCTCGCCGAGACGACGGTCGCGCGTTCAAAACCCATCGCGGTCAGATCGCGCCGCAGCGCGTCGATATCAACCCGATCACCCGTCTTCAAACGCAGCCTGTGCCTGTCGAACAGTTCCGGAGACGGCAGGCGCTTCACCGCGCCCGACACGGGTGCCACAACGACGCAGAGAACGCCTTTTCGCAGATCGGCGAGGGCCGCCAATCTGTCCTCCATGCCCTCATGGCTCTTCGCCTCATACTGCGCAAAAAAAGGCTCTTCTTCTTGAATTACGTGTATTTTCCAAGGAATAAAAAAAGAAAGCGCCTGCGCGAGCGCGGCGGCCTTTGCGTAGGACGCCGTAACGATGAGACAGCATCGTTTTCGTTCGAGCAGAATGCGCGCCGCCACGGGCGCGATCTGCGCCTCCGCGGCGCCCGAAACGCGTATCGCCTCCCTATCGCTCTTCATGTGAGCCGTCCTTATTTCCCTGCGGACCCGCGTCGCCGTCCGCATCGCCGTCCCGCCGCGCGGGGCGCGCGTTGTAGCGGTTCATGGCGGCTTCCGCGCCGTCGCGCAGCAGGCACTCCGCGGCGTCAACCGCCCGCGCGACCGCAGCCTCCGCAGCGGCGAGCTGCCGCTTGCGAAAGCCGCCGAGCACATAGCCGACCAAGGCGTCGCCGCGTTCCCTTTGCCCGTCGCCGATCCCGATCCGTATGCGCGGAAAATCCTCACAGGCCAGATTGTCCACGATGGACCGCATACCGTTGTGAGAACCCGGGCCGCCCCTCTGCCGGATGCGGATATCGCCTATGGGGATATCGATATCGTCATAGATCACGAGCAGCCTGTCGCGCGGCGCCTTGTAGTAGTCCACGGCGGCCCGCACGCTCTCCCCGCTCAGGTTCATATAGGTGCTCGGTTTCACGAGCAGGACCCTCTGTCCCGCGACTGTACCCTCGCCGCACAGCGCGCGGTGCTTGAGCTTGTTGATCTTGATGCCGTTCCGCTCCGCCAGCAGGTCAAGCGTGATGAAACCCATATTGTGCTTCGTGTTTTCGTAGCGTTTGCCGGGATTGCCGAGACCGACTATGATGTAATCCATGCGCGTCCCTAATCGAACAGCCGGCTGATGGAATCGTTCGTGAATATCCGCGCCATCGCCTCCGCGAACAGGGGCGCCACCGAGATCAGCGATATCTTGGCGCCGAGTTTCTCCTTGGAGATGGGGACCGTATTCAAGAGCGCCATCTCGCGAATCGCGGAGTTTTCGATGCGCTTGATGGCGGGACCCGACAGGATGCCGTGCGTGGCGCAGGCAAAAACATCCCTTGCGCCCATTTCCTTTAACGCGTTCGCCGCATTCGTGATCGTACCCGCCGTGTCGATCATATCATCCACGAGGATCGCGTTCTTGTCCTGTATATCCCCGATGATGTTCATGACCTCGCTGACGTTGGCCTTGGGCCGCCTCTTGTCGACAATGGCAATCGGCGCGTCCAGCAGGTGCGCCATGTTTCTGGCCCGCGTGACGCTGCCGTGATCCGGCGAAACGATGACGAGATCGTCCAAATTCCGCGAACGGAAATGCTTGACGAGCAGCGGCATACCCAGCAGATGATCGACGGGGATATCAAAATAACCCTGTATCTGCGAAGCGTGCAAATCCATCGTGACGACGCGGTCCGCGCCGGCCGCGGAGAGCAGGTCCGCGACAAGGCGCGCCGAAATCGGATCGCGGGCCTTGGCTTTCCTGTCCTGACGCGCGTATCCGTAATACGGGACCACCGCGTTGATGCGGCCCGCCGACGCCCGTTTCATCGCATCGATCATAATCAGCAGCTCCATCAGGTTGTCGTTGACGGGGCTGCAGGTCGGCTGAACGATATAGGCGTCCACGCCGCGCACGGTTTCCCACAGGCTCACGGAGATCTCCCCGTCGCTGAACTTGGTTACGGTCGACCTGCCAAGCGGCTTGCCCATGATGGAGGCGATCTCCTCCGCAAGCTCCGGATGCGCGTTGCCGGCAAACACCTTAAAATCCGAAAACACACCGTTTTTCATAAAAATACCTCGCTTTACTGTAAAATTGAACCGCTATCGCGGCTTCATCAACCCGCGCCGCCTGACCCAGCCCTCCAGCACGCGCTGCCGCGCGCGGCCCACGGCGAGCGCGCCCGCAGGCAGATCCGCCGTCACCGTCGTTCCCGCCGCGACGTAGGCGCCCTCCCCCACGACGACGGGCGACACGATGTTGACGTTGCAACCGATGAACGCGCCGTCGCCCACGACGGAGCGGTGCTTTTCCCTGCCGTCGAAGTTCACGAATACGACGCCGCAGCCCAGATTCACGTCCGCGCCGATGTCGGCATCGCCGATGTAGGTCAGATGCGAAGCCTTGGCGCCTGCGCCGAGGGAGGAATTTTTTACCTCCACGAAATCGCCGACCTTGGCGCCGTCGCCGATGCGGCTGCCGGGGCGCAGATAGGCGAAAGGCCCGATGCGCGCGCCGTCCCCGATCTCGCTTTCGAGAATGACGGATTGCTCGACCTGCACGCCTTTCCCGAGACGCGCATCGCATATGCGCGTATTCTGTCCGATGTGACAGTCCTCACCGATCTGCGTTTCTCCCTCGATCACGGCGCAGGGTCCGATGAAAGAACCCCTGCCGATGCGCGCGCGCGCGTCGATATAGGCGGCGTCGATGTCCGCGAACAGGACGCCGTTCTCGGCGTGGCGCAGATTGATGCGCAGCCTCTCGGCGGCTCTGTCCCTATACTCCTGCAACAAATCCCCCATGCAAAACCCTCTCCGGAAATCATCGCGCAAAAACCTAAGCGATAAAGCTCTACTGTATCGGAACGCCGCGCGTGACCGGCGGCGCCGCGTCCGTATGGTCCATATCGAGGATCATCTCCCCTACCTTATAGATGTCGCCGGCGCCCATCGTAATCACGAGGTCCCCGGGGCGGGCGTTCTCCCGCACGAAAGCCGCGATCTCGTCAAAACTCGCGAGAAACCGCGCTTCTTTCTGCGGATACCTCGCCTTGAGCTCGTCGACGACGGCCCGCGCGCTGATCTTGTGGATATTCTTCTCCCGCGCGGCGTAGATCTCCGCCATAACCAGCCTGTCGGCCAAGCCGAAAGCCTCAACGAACTCGTTAAAAAGCGCAATCGTGCGCGTGTAGGTATGCGGCTGGAACAGGCACCAAAGCTCCCTGTGCGGTATGTTCTTCGCCGCCTTGAGCGTCGCCAGAATCTCCGCGGGGTGGTGCGCGTAATCGTCCACGATGCGCACGCCGTTCTCCGTTTCGCCGAGCGGGTCGAAGCGCCGCTGCGTGCCCTCGAAGCTTTCGACGGTGCGTTTGATCTCCTGTGCGTCCACGCCCATATCGTGGCAGCAGGCAAAGGCGGCCAAGGCGTTCGCGATGTTGTGTTCGCCGGGTATGGCAAGCTGCACGTCGCAGAGCTTCCCGCCCTCGTGCATGACGGAGAAGCCCGGCATGCCCGCCTGATTGAACGCGATGTCGGAGGCGATGTAGCTGCAGCGCCCGTGGAAGCCGAAGGTGATCACGCGCCTGTTCAGATCTTTCAAAATACTGTTTACGAAGGGATTGGCGTCATAGGCCACGACTGCGCCATCGGGCGGCGTCAGCCTCGCGAAGCTG
>JAITAX010000174.1 GCA_031283865.1 Eubacteriales Family XIII. Incertae Sedis bacterium | reverse complement strand
ATTGCGCAAACAATTGAACGGCGCCGAATTAAGAGGTATAATGATAGATATTGCGATTCCTGTTCGGTGCTTATCATTCGGACGGTTCACGGGGACGGAGGGGATATGACGAAGTATATTTTTGTTACGGGCGGCGTGGTTTCGGGCCTTGGAAAAGGCATTACGGCGGCGTCGCTGGGGCGTCTTTTGAAAGCGCGCAGCCTGAAGGTCAGCGCGCAGAAGCTCGATCCCTACATCAACGTGGATCCCGGCACCATGAGTCCGATACAGCACGGCGAGGTGTTCGTCACCGAGGACGGCGCCGAGACGGATCTGGATCTGGGGCATTACGAGCGCTTCATAGACGAGGACCTGAACCGCTTTTCCAACCTGACGACCGGAAAGGTGTATTGGAATGTTCTGCAAAAGGAGCGGCGCGGTGAATATCTCGGTGAAACCGTGCAGGTGATCCCGCACATCACGAACGAGATCAAGAAGTTCATATTTGCCGTAGGCGGGAGCAAGCGCTGCGACATCGTCATCACCGAGATCGGCGGCACCATAGGCGACATCGAAAGCCAACCCTTTCTGGAGGCCATCAGGCAGATCGCGCTTGAACTGGGCAAGGAGAACTGTCTCTATATACACGTCACGCTCGTTCCCTTTATCGAGGGTTCGCACGAGTACAAATCGAAGCCGACGCAGCATTCCGTCAGGGAACTGCAGTCCATGGGCATATCGCCGGACATCATCGTCGTGCGCTCGGCCGGCGCCGTGAGCGACGACATCCGCAAGAAGATTGCGCTCTTCTGCAACGTAAAGCAGGACTGCGTCATACAGAACAGAACGCTTTCCCTGATCTACGAAGCGCCGATCATGCTGGAGGAACAGCATTTTTCGGACATCGTGTGCCGCGAGCTGGGCATACACGCGCCGGATCCGGACCTCGCGGACTGGCAGGACATGCTGAAGCGGGTCGCGAGCCGCGAGAAGAGCGTGCGCATCGGGCTTGTGGGCAAGTACGTGAAGCTGCACGACGCGTATTTTTCGGTTGCGCAGGCGCTCAGCCACGCGGGCTACGAGACGGGCGCCAAGGTCGAGATCGTGTGGATAGAGGCCGAGGACATCACGGAGCAGACGGCGGTGTCCGCGCTTTCGGATTGCAGCGGCATATTGGTCCCCGGCGGCTTCGGCGAGCGGGGCATAGACGGCAAGATAACGGCCGCCAAATATGCGCGGGAAAACAACGTACCCTATCTCGGCATCTGCCTCGGTATGCAGATCGCCGTCATAGAGTTCGCGCGGAACGCGCTTGGACTTGCGGAGGCGCATTCGTCCGAGTTTGACGGCGAATCGCCCAATCAAATCATCGGGCTGATGGCGGACCAGCACGGGAACATCCCCAAGGGCGGCACCATGCGCCTCGGCGCCTATCCCTGCAACGTGCTGCCCGGCTCCGCGCTGCACGAGGCTTACGGCAAGGATCTGATCTACGAGCGGCACCGCCATCGCTACGAGTTCAACAATGAGTACCGTGAAGCGGTGACGAAAGCGGGCATGACGATCTGCGGCCTGTCGCCGGACGGCCGGCTCGTGGAGGCCGTGGAGCTCGCCGCGAACGATTTCTTTGTCGGCGTGCAGTACCACCCCGAGTTCAAGAGCCGCCCGAACCGCGCGCACCCGCTGTTCCGCGCCTTTGTGGCAAAGGCGCTCGAAAGGCCGGCGGCGCGGGAGATCGAAACGCTGTAATCTAAATTTAAGGTGAATTTATATTGTTTTTATCTTGCAATATGAAGACAATCCATATAAACTATAGGGTAACAGGGGGACTCGGGCACGGGCGCGCCGGGCGCTTCGCCGTCCGCCCCGCTTCATCGGTTTCGCGCGCCGCGTCCGTCTCGGACACGGCTGCTGAGATGAATACAAGAGGTGTTGAAATGAAAAAGAAAGCGATCTCTTTTGTCCTTGCGACGGTTTTGGCCTTTGCCGTCGGAGCCTTTACCGCGTCGCCGGCCTTTGCCGCAAGCCCGTTCGATATATCCGGGCATTGGGCGGAGGGGCATGTTCTCGCCGGCATCAACTACGGCTACATCAGAGGGTATGAGGACGGCAGCTTTAAGCCCGAAAATACGATTACGCGAGCCGAATTTGTCACGATCATCAACAATGCGAGGCATTACACGGCCATGACGAACATCCCGTTTCGCGACGTTCCCGTCAACGAATGGTATTTCCAAGAGGTGCAGCGAGCCTACAGCGCCGGCTACATTCAGGGCGACAGCGTGGGCAATTTCAATCCGAACGCGCAGATCACGCGTCAGGAGGCGGCGGTCATCTTGGATCGCATAGCGCCGGGGGGCGATACAGCCTACGCGCTGACGGGCGTTCGCGACGCGGATAAGATAGACGCTTGGGCGCTTTCCGCCGTCAGGGCCGTGTACAGCAGGGCCTACATCCAAGGCGACGCGGACGGGAACTTCAACCCGACGGCGCCGTTGAAGCGCTGCGAAGCCGTGGCGATTGTGAACAGGATCCTCAATCTCAGCCCGCTGCAGCCTAGCGCGGACCTCGCGGCGCTCAGCATCTCCAACATCAACGTCACCGACGTCAAGGCGGACAGCGCCACGCTCAGCCTCACGGCGACGCGGGACGGCAGCGTGTACTGGGTCGTGCTGACGGGCGAGAACGCGACGACGCCGACGGCGGAGCAGATTCTGGCCGGCAGGACGGCTGACAACCAAGGCGCTTACGGCGCGGGCAGCAGAAGCGTGTACGCGAACAACGCGATCACCGCCTCCGTCCCGTCCCTGCAATCGGAGCAGTCGTACAAGATCTGCGCCGTGGTGCGCGACGCCACAGGCAATCTGTCCGCCGTGGCCATACGCAGCTTCTCGACCTCGACGGAGGGCGGCACGGGTGAGGAATGGCTCAGCAATTTCACCGAGAGCAACATCGACAACAACGCGCTCACGCTCACAGTCACCTCGTCCAGAGCGGGTACGCTGTACTACGTCGTCGTGGAGGACCCGAACCGGACTGTCAAGACGCCGTCGCAGGCCTATATCAAGAGCGGCAGGGATGCGAATAACAGTTCGACGAACGTCATCTCCGGGAATTTCAGCGTCGCGTCCGGGGTGTCCAAACCGGTGGAGGTCACGGGACTTAAATCCGGGACGAACTACAAGATCTTCGGCTGCGTCTACGAGAGTTCGAACAACAGCCTGTATTCCACGGTGAAGAGCCGGACCTTTACGACGGCGGGGACGCTCGTGGATTGGATTACGGACTTCAGTGTCTCATCGGCCGGCACAACGAGCGCCACCTTGAATATGAGGGCAAACCGCACGGGTGAATTTTATTATGTGGTGACGGAAAACGCGACGCAACCTACGCTGACACGGATTCGGAACGGCCGCGACTACAGCAACAATGCGGCTGTTTTGTCGGGACACCCAAACATTTCTTCCGCCAACACATACGCATATCAGAGTCTGTCGAATCTGACGGCGGGCAGAACCTATTACGTGTTCGGCGTCCTCTATGCGAACGGCGAGTGGTCCGAGATCGAGACCCGCAGCTTTAATACCGGGGCGGCGACGGCGGCGGAGATCACCGTGTCGTACAGTCTCAGCACGGCGACTACACCGGGTTCGATTTCTTTTTCGAACTCCGGGTCAAGCTATACCGCCACCGCGGAGCTCAATCTCACCGGGAACAACAGCGGCGCTCATGTGACGATTTCGGTCGGGAAATCAAACAACGCGAGCAGTGTTACGGCTGTCTTAACTCCGGCGTCAGGGGGGTCGTCGGGGAGTTCGACGGAATATACAAACAATACGAGTTTCTACATAGACAACAGCCTGTTGGGCACCGGATCGAACAGATTCACGCTTACCGTAGCGGAATCGGGCAGAAACAAATTGACATACACGCTCTACATAAAAAAATAACCGGGACATCGAGATAAAGATAAAAACAAAGAACCGGCCGCAGGCCGGTTCTTTGTGCCGCATCGGCCCGTTTCGCTACGCGATTGCGGCCTCAAGCGCGATTTTCATCATGTTCGTAAAGGTTTGCTCGCGCTCCTGCGCCGTGGTTTCCGCGCCCGTGACGAAGTCGTTGCTGATCGTCAGCACGGCGAGCGCGTTCACGCGGTTGTAGGCGGCGTTCATATAGAGCGCGGCGGCCTCCATCTCCACGCAGAGCACGCCGAGGCGCGCCCACTGCTTCCACCAATCCGGTTCAAGCTCGTAGAACACATCCCCCGTCAGGATGTTGCCCGCGTGCACGGCTATGCCGAGCCGGTCCGCCGCTTCCTTGGCCTTGAGCAGCAGGGTCCAGCTCGCCGTCGGCGCGAGGTTCCCGTTCAGCTTGTAGATATGCGCGTAGTTGGAATCCGTGGAGGCGGCGAGGCCCAGCACCACATCCTTGACTTTCAGATTCTCGTTGATCCCTCCGGCCGTCCCGACGCGAATCAGGTTTTGTACGCCGTACTCCGTGATCAATTCCCAGGAATAGATGCCGATGGACGGCGCGCCCATGCCCGTGCCCTGCACGGAAACGGGTACGCCCCTGTACGTGCCCGTGAAGCCGAGCATCCCCCGTATTTCGTTGTAGCACCTCGCGTTTTCGAGGAAGTTTTCGGCTATGAATTTTGCGCGAAGCGGATCGCCGGGCAGCAGCACCGACTCGGCGATATCGTTTTTGTTCGCGGCGTTGACGTGTGTGGACATTGCGATTTTCCTTTCTCCCGATCCCGGCGGCGGGCCGCGCGGGGTCTGAACAGTACCGAATTTCGGACAAAACGGGCGCGCGCCTTGGGCGTCCGCCCGTGCGGTGACAGCTTGATTATAGCACAGCGGGGCGCGTGTTTACAGTCCTTTGTTGCTTGTTTGTTTTTTGCGCGGCGGTTTGATTGAATTTTTGAACGGTAACGTTTAAACTCCGTTTACATTCGTGCGCCATACTGATATTCGAGGTGAAAGCCATGCCGAAAATCCTAATCGCGGACGATGATCCGCACATCCGGGAGCTTGTGCGAACGCTGCTGAAAAACGGCGGCTTTGAGGCGGTCGAGGCTGCGGACGGGCGCGAGGCCCTCCGCAAAACGGATGCGAGCGTCGCGCTCGCGATCGTCGACATCATGATGCCGAATATGGACGGCTACGAATTGACGCGCAATTTGCGGAAATATTACGAGAACCTGCCCGTCCTGCTGCTCACGGCAAAGGCGGAGCTGCCCGCGAAAGTCAAGGGCTTCGAACTCGGCGCGGACGATTATCTGACAAAACCCTTTGCGGGCGACGAGCTGATCTTGCGCGTCAGGGCGCTGCTCAGACGTTACAAAATCGAAGCCTCGCAGTCCGTGACGGTCGGTCGGCTCGTCGTAGACCGGGGCAGCCGCACGGTCAGCCTGGGCGGCGTGAGCGAGGACATTCCGATGAAAGAGTTTGAATTGCTGTTTAAGCTCGCGGGCTTTCCGGGCAGGACCTTTTCCCGCGATCAATTGATCGAGGACGTTTGGGGCTATGATTTCGACGGGAATGAACGGACGCTGGACGTGCATATCAGCCGGCTGCGGGAGCGCTTTCCGGCCGAAAGCTGCGGATTCAGGATCATCACCGTGCGCGGCCTCGGCTACCGATTGGAAACGGCCTTATGAAAAAATTCCCGGACAGCGACATAAAAAGGTTGCCCGGCGGCCGCGGCAAGCCGCATCCCGGCTACATTGTCGCGGGTATGCTGCTCGGCGTTTCGGGCCTGAGCGGTCTTGTCGCACTGCACAGCCTTTGGGCGCCCAATGCCTTTGTCGGCGCGCTCGCGGGCGCGCTGTCGTTCATGCTGATCCTGTGGATGCTTGCGGGGATACGCCAACGCGGATTCGACGTTCACGCGCGCGCGGAAAACGCGCATACGCAGATTCTTGACGCGATAAGCGAAGTGGCGCGCGGCAATTTCAACGTATTGATCCGTACGGACGAGCGCGACCCGCACAGCGAAATGGCGGACGCGTTCAACAGGATGGCGCGGGATTTGGGCGACTTGGAGAGCATGCGGCAGGATTTCATATCGAACGCGTCGCATGAAATTCAGTCGCCGCTGACGAGTATAGGCGGCTTCGCGGCCCTGCTGAAAGACGACGCGCTGCCCGCGGACGACCGCCGCCGCTACGCCGAGATCATAGAGGCCGAAACCAAACGGCTTTCGAGCCTGAGCGACAAGCTGCTGAAGCTTTCGGCGCTCGACAACGAGAAAGAGGCCCTGAATTTGCGAAGCTTCCGATTGGACAGGCAGCTTCAGAGGATCGCGCTGACGCTTGAGCCGCAATGGTCGGCAAAGTCGCTGAACATCGAAGCGGATTTGGCGAAATGCGCGTATATCGGCGACGAGGATTTGCTGTCGCAGGTCTGGCTGAACCTGCTTCACAACGCGATCAAGTTCACGCCGGCGGGCGGCGATATCCGCGTCGCGCTGGCGGCGGACGGGGAGCGAATCGCCGTCACGATAGCGGACAGCGGCGTCGGCATCGCCGAGAGCGACAGGCCGCACATCTTCGAGCGATTCTACAAGGCGGACAAATCCCGCGACCGCGCGCTCGGCGGCAACGGCCTCGGACTGTCCATCGTCAAGAAAATCGTCGATATGCACGGCGGCAGCGTGACGGTTGACAGCGAAGCCGGCAGGGGTACGGCGTTTACGGTGATCCTGCCGCCGGCCGCCTCCGAATTGTAACGAGGGGTTTACATTCCGTTTAAACAGGGTTTAAGCTCCGTTTAATTTGATACGGTATACCGGACATATCAAATCAAAAGGAGGCAATCCCATGAACAAAATTCTGGAGGTCAACAATCTCGTGAAGCGCTACGACAAGGCGCGGTACAACGCGGTGGACGACATCAGCTTCAGCGTCGACGAGGGCGAGTTTTTTGCCTTTCTCGGTCCGAACGGGGCAGGCAAGACCACGACGATCTCAATTCTTACGACGACGCTCACCAAGACGGGCGGCGAGGTGCTGATCGCGGGCTATGACGCGCAGCGGCAGGCCAAGGAGGTGCGGGAGAACATCGGAATAATATTTCAGAAGCCGAGCCTTGACCCGCAGCTGACGGCGGAGGAGAACATCCGCTTTCACGCCTGTCTGTACGGCGTATACGGCTATCGCCCGACTTTCGGGCTGATGCCGAGGGCCTACCGCGACCGCGTCCGGGAACTGGCGGAAATCGTCGGGATATCGGATGCGATGTTCAAACCGATCAAGAAGCTGTCGGGCGGTATGCAGCGGAAGCTGGAGATCATCCGTTCGCTCATTCACACGCCGAAAATCCTGTTTCTCGACGAGCCGACAACGGGGCTTGACGCTGTTTCGCGGCGCGGGCTGTGGGAGTACATCAACCGGTCCCGCCGCGAGAACGGCACGACGGTCTTTCTCACGACGCATTACATCGACGAAGCGGAGAACGTCGATAAGGTCTGCATCATCAACCACGGCAAAATCGCCGCCTGCTGCTCGCCGGGCGAGCTGAAGCGAACGCTCGAATACGACCCGACCCCGAGGGTGTGCCTGCCCACCTTGGAGGACGCGTACATCGCCTACCTGACAAAAACCGAAAGGAGGTCCGCGTAATGGATATGACCGTGACCGCGCGGGGCGGCGCGACGGCTGTCTCCGCCGAAAAAAAGCGCATGTCGCGCGCTGCCCGCGAATTGAACGCGACCGTGACGATTGTCGCGCGCGGCGTACTGCTGACGCTGAAATCGCCCGCGACGCTGATTATGAGTCTCATAATGCCCATCGTGATGATGTATATGATCGGCGGCAACCTCTCGCAGAATATGGCGGGCGGCCTGGGCTTCGATTACGGGCGCTTCATGCTGATCGGTATGCTCGTGAACATGCTGTTTATGATGACCTGCCAAGGGCTTTCGGGACTGGTCGAGGACAGGGAAACGGATTTCACGCAGGAGATGTTCGTCGCGCCCGTGTCGCGGTATTCGATTGTCGTCGGCACGATACTCGGCTCGGCTTTCTTGGCGATTGTATCATGCTTCGGAACGCTGGCGGTCGGGCTGTTTATGGGCATACGCCTCGGGGCGGGGCAGCTGCTCGCGGTACTCGCCCTGTCGCCGCTGATGTGCCTTGCGGCGGGCGCGTTCGGCATGTTGCTGCTCGGTTCGATCCGAAACCGCAGGGCCGCGAATATCGCGATTATGCTCGTTCCGATGGCGCAGATGTTCCTGTCCGGCGCGATCATCCCAATCGCCGATTCGAGCGGTCTGCTGCTCGTCCTCTCGCGGCTTATGCCGATGACCTACTGCCTCGATCTCGTGCGGGCCGTCGTCTGCGCGGGTACGCCCGAATACGACGCGGTTGTGCTGTTCAACCCCGCCGTGACGTCCGCCGCGATCCTCGGTTTGACGGCGCTGTTTCTGGCGGTCGGAACGTGGCTGTTCGCGCGGAGCGAAACGCATAAATAGGGCCGGCGGTTTTAAGGTTCAATTTTTCCAATACCCTCCAAATTCTCGCCAAGGATCACTTCGCTGATCTTCCATTCCGCGCCGCTTTTTACGACGCGCAGCTGTATGGGTTGCACGAAAGCCGCGCCGCCGCTCTTGAGTTCGGCGCTTGAAATCCAAATAACCGTGCCGTCGACCGTGTATCGGGTTTCGGACAGCCGCACCGCGCGTATGTCCTCTATCCGATCCGGCCATGGGCTTGAACCGACGCGGCCGGGCGCGGTTTCGGGATTGTCCGTCCACTTTTCCAACAGCTCCGTCGTTACAAAATCAGAATATTTTTCCGATATCCCCCGTTCCGGCGTAGGGGCGGGGGCTATCAGTTGAACCCACTGAAATTGCGACCCGAAGTTCCTGACCAAATCGACGACGTCCGCCGGATTATCGGCGTCGCTTTGGCTCCCCGCGCCGAGCGCGCAGGCCGTAAGCGCAAAGACGGCAAGCAGCGCCGTCGAAGCGAGCAGCGCCGCGCGGGTTGCCGTTTTGTGTTTTGCAATCGCGATTAGGCGCTTCGCGTTGCTTTCAGTGGCATCTGTTTCGCAGATGTCGAAAACCGCTTTCAGCGCGGAAATGTCCCCGGCCGCAAGCAGTTCCTTAAAGTTTTTGGGGAGTGTTTTCCGTTCTCTTGCCATGTTCTTTGCCTCCGCTTTGCCCGGCGATCAATAGGCCTCGCCGAGCTTCGACAATATTCTTGCTGCACAGATTATATGTCATTCATCCTTTTTCTCCAACGATTTCATTTTCAGTTGGTTACAATCCGTAACCGACTGATTACCTTCGTCTTTCAGGCGTTTTTTTAATACCTTCCAATAATTGCGGGCCGCTTGGTAATCATTTTCAGTCAGCACACCCACAACATCGACAACGGAGAAATACCATTCCTCGGATTCTTCGTTCCATGCCGTGCGCACACGCTTATCTTCGAAGAGTTTGATTTTGTTTTTGGACTCATTCATCGTCCGCACATCCTTTCATCTTGTTCGAATTGTTTTGCATCATTCGCTTCGCGCAACTTTTTCTTCGAGGGTATGCAGAAGGGGAACACCGGCCCTGCGAACAGCACCGCCGGTACCGCAAATTCAAAGATCAGCAGCTTCCAAACCGGCTCGGCATCCACTATGGCTTCGGGAGCATGTCTGACATCTTTCTCATTTCAGAATAAATCCGCCTATCGTTTGACATATTTTAGCGATATCAGAAGCTTTCGTAAATTCGAATTTTACCTTGCCGAGTCCCGAAAACCACAGTTCAAGTTCGCTGTCGAGATCGAGAACCCCGGCCGTTTCGACCGAAAAAGCTTGGATTTTGCTGTAAGGCAAGGAGGTGAAATCTTTCTTTTTTCCTGTGATTCCCTGTACGTTTATGGCGATGATGCGTTTGTCGGTGAAAACGACACCGTCGCGCATACCGCGAAACGTCGCGAGGATTCTTTCGCCGTCAATGAACAGGGGGCTAATAAGACTTTCAAAATCGGAATCGGGCGCGGGACCCAGTTTTACAAAACCGGCATTGTTGAAATCAATCATTTGGGCGCTCCTTTCAGTGTTTTGATAAGCTGTGACGGTTCTTCGCTTGTTATTATACAGCAAATGCTTCAATAAATGCAATAGGCGCCCGGCGCTGCGTTACGCATCATATTCCGCCAAATCGGCCCAAAC
>JAITAX010000202.1 GCA_031283865.1 Eubacteriales Family XIII. Incertae Sedis bacterium | reverse complement strand
CATATCGCTGATTGTTTGGGATACCCTTACAGAAGCAAAATCCCTCGGAACCGTTGAAATTCCAAGGGATTTCTTGGTCGGAGTGGTGAGATTCGAACTCACGACCCCTTGACCCCCAGTCAAGTACGCTAACCAAGCTGCGCTACACCCCGATGCTTGTATTATATCCAAAATCCCGCGTTTTGTAAAGGCCAAAAATTTCCGATTCAAAAAAATCCTAAAACAGCCAAGAATTTCCGCGCCCGGCCGGGCAATGCCGCACAGCGCGCGTGTTTGCGGGCACCGAACGCGCCCCGCAGCTCAGGGGATGCAGCTTCCGCGCGCGGCGTCCATCACGCACAGCGGGCGGTGCCCGAGCCTGCTTTCAAAGAGGGCGAGAAGCACGTCCGTACCCATCGTCCGCCTGTATGCCACCTCATCCTCGAAGAGGGGCAGCACTTGGTAGAAGTTGACGATGCTGCCGTCGGGCATTTCGCAAAAGGACGCCTCCCGGTCGTAGGCCGCGGGGTCGATCAGGAGCATTCCCGAGAATTTTGATCTTTTGGACACAGAATCCTCTATGGGTACGACGTGGCCCCAGCCGAGCCACGTTTCCTTGCCGGCCGGGATGTGCGCCAGCGCGCGCAGCCAGTAGAGCGGCCAACGCCATTCCTCCCGCAGACTCCCGACATGCCAATTCGGCGGCAGGCAAAACATAAGCTCCGCGCGTTCGAGTTCGCAGTCGATCAGGTCCGGCGGCACATCCATGACGAAAGCGCCCATGCCCACGGTGATCAACGCGTACCACGGGCGCTCCGGCGACGGCGCGATCACGACCGCGTCGGCCCTGATATCCTGCGGATAGGCCTCCGTCAAGATGCGCTTCGGCGCGCCGAAGCGGCTCTGTATATGCGCCAGAAGCAGGGCCTCTTCCTTTTGGCTGTAGCAATGCCTCGGCGGATCGGCCCTGCCGCTGAACAGTCGGATGACGTCTTTCTTGTTCATGCCTCACGTCCGCGCGCGCCGCGGCCTATCCCGCGAGACGCCGCACGGCGTTCGCGACGGCGTCCGCGGACATGCCGTATTTTTTGAGGAGTTCGTCCGGCTTGCCCGACTCGCCGTAGGCATCCTGCTGCCCCACGGGAACGATCCTGACAGGGCAATGCGCCGCCGCATACTCGGCGACGGCGCCGAACAGCCCGCCTATGACGGAATGCTCCTCCGCCGTGACAAGTCCCTTTGTTTCACGCGCGGCCTGCTCCACGATCAGGCCGTCGAGGGGTTTGATCGTGTGCATATCTATGACGCGCACGGAAAGGCCCTCCCCCGCCAGCGTTTCCGCCGCCTGCAACGCCTCATGCACCATGACGCCCGTCGCGAGAATCGCGTAATCCCGGCCCTCCCGCAGGCAGCAACCCTTGCCGACCGCGAGCGCGGCGTCCGCGTCGTAGAGCAGGGGGACGGTGGCGCGTCCGAGGCGGATGTAGAACGGCCCGTCCGCGTCGACCGCGAGGTCGAGCAGCCGTTTCGCCGAATGGGCGTCCGAGGGGTTCAGCACGGTCATGCCGGGGATCGTCCGCATCAGCGCGATGTCCTCAAAGGTCTGGTGGCTCGCACCGTCCTCACCCACCGTGATGCCGGCGTGCGTGGCGCATATCTTCACGTTTGCGTGCGTGTAGCCTATGGAATTTCGGATGATCTCAAAGGCCCGCCCCGTCGCGAACATGGCGAAAGTGCTCGCGCAGACGGTCTTGCCGGAAACGGCAAGTCCCGCCGCGACGCCGTACAGATTCTGTTCCGCTATGCCCATGTTGAAAAACCTGTCGGGAAAGGCTTTCGCGAAGCCCGCCGTCATCGTGGACTTGGACAAATCCGCATCCATCACGATCAAATTTCCGGCGGTTTTGCCCTTTTCCACGAGAAATTCCCCGTATGCCTGTCTGGTTGCAATCTTGTCCGCCATTATAGAGCACCTCCTAATTCTGCCAATGCTTTCTTCGCTTCTTCTTCGTTCGGGGCCTTGCCGTGCCAGCCGGCTTCGTTCTCCATGAACGAAACGCCCTTGCCCTTGACGGTCTTTGCCACGATAACGGTCGGACAGCCCTTGTGCGTCCGCGCCTCTTCAAAGGCGCCCGCAATCGCGGGCAGGCTGTGTCCGTCGATGGATATGACGTGGAAGCCGAAGCTCGTGAACTTTTCGCCGATGGGCGCGACGGTCATCACGTCCTCGTTCCGGCCGTCGATCTGCAGGCCGTTCCAATCGACAACGGCGCAGAGGTTGTCGAGCTTGTAATGGGCCGCGGACATCGCGGCCTCCCAGACGAGGCCCTCCTCAAGCTCGCCGTCGCCGAGCAGCACGTACACGCGGCCGCCCCCGTCCATGCGCGCGGCGAGCGCCATGCCGACCGCCGCGGAAAAACCCTGCCCCAAAGAGCCTGTCGACATCTCGACGCCGGGGATCTTGATGTTCGGATGCCCCTGCAACAGGGCGCCGAGCTTCCGCAGCTTGTACAGTTCCTCTTTCGGGAAATAGCCCTTTTCCGCGAGGGTCGCGTAGAGCAGGGGCGCCGCGTGGCCCTTGGAAAGCACGAATTTATCCCTGTCGGGGCGCGACGGGTCCTTGGAATCAATGCGCATTTCCCCGAAATACAGGACCGCTGCGATATCCGCTGCGGAAAGCGAGCCTCCGGGATGTCCCGAACCCGCGCGGTACAGTTGTTTGATGATCTCCGTGCGGATGGCCTTTGCAGCCGCTTCTGTTTTCTTAAAATCTGTAAACATATATTTTTATCTCCATTCCTTGCGCCGCACGGCGCACAGCAATAACTTCCGCAAGCAACGGACCGCGGCGGCGCATCCCGCCGTATGATGGCGCGGCGGCAAGGCCCTATCGCCTGTTGCCCGCGAACACGCGCAGCATGAACAGCGGCAGGACGAGCACGCGCTTGATGCGCGCCGGCTGCCGCGCAAGGCGGTACAGCCACTCCAGACCGTGATCCCTGAAAAAAGCCGGCGCGCGCTTCTGCACGCCCGCCCAGACGTCAAGGCTTCCGCCGACGCCTATGGCCGCGCGCACGCGCAGCGCCTCCCTGTGCGTGTGGATAAAGCGCTCCTGCTTGGGCGAACCCAAGGCCGCGCAGAGGAAGACCGCGCCGCTTTCGTTGATCTCTTCGACGATTGCAGCTTCCTCCTCCGGCTTGTAATAGCCGTGGCGCACACCCGCCACGCGCAGCGCGGGATAGCGCGCGCGCATATGCTGCGCCGCCTTTTCAGCGACGCCGGGCGCGCTGCCGAGCAGATAGATGGATTCCCCCGTTTCGGCAAGACGGCGCAGCGCCGCGTCAAGGAAATCGATCCCCGTAACGCGTTCCGCGAGCGGCGATCCGATGACGCGCGACGCGTACACAAGCCCAATCCCGTCGGGTATGACGAGATCCGCATCGTTCAAGATCGCTTTCAGACCCGCGTCCTTGGCCGCATTCCACAATATCTCTGAATTGGGCGTCACGATCAGGCTGCAAGCCTCCGTGCGCAGCAGCGCTTCGAAGATCTCCGCCGCCTCCGCAAGGGACACCCTATCGACGGAAACATCCAATATGCGGATGCGTTTTTTTGATTCAATCGCGGAACTGTCGTACAAAACGGCTTCCTCCAAGAGCGGGCAGATATCCGGGCCGGCCGGCAAACGCGCATCCGCCCGGCGAAGCAGTTACAATAATTTCTTGATATGATAATTATTTCTGCGCTTCTTTCCGGCCGGCGCCCCTGCGGCTTTCCCTCGCCGCTCGCCGTGCCCGCAGCGCGCCGATCATCTCTTCGTTCGTATCGAGCTTCTTGATCAGCAAGGTGACGCGTTCGCCGATCTCGCGGCGCAGGGCATCCGCGTCGCGAACGGTCTTCTCGAACTCTTCCATGAAGTATTCGCTCTTAAAATCCCCGACCGCCGACATCGCTTTCATGCCGAGCGAGTGCATGAACGAGTTGATCTTAGGGTCGTAGGACACGGCGATCATCGGCGTTTCCATGACGGCGGCGTAGATGAGCGCGTGCAGCCGCACGCCGACGAGCAAATCCATATTGCCTATGATCGACAGCATTTCCTCCGTCAGATATTTGTTCTTTATGGCTAAAACCTTTCCGGAAAGCCGCCGTTCGAGTTCCTCTATGACGGGCAGGTCTTCGGCGTAGTGGAAAGGAATCAGCAGGACGCGCGCGCCGGACTCGTCCAGAAGCCGCCTGACCGACAGGCACAGTTCATCGACGAACTCACTGTCCGTTCGCCGTTCGCGCACCGCGAAGCCCACCGCCGGACCCGCGCCGTCCACGTCGAAACCCTCTCGCGCCAAAATCGCGCGGCCCGCGGCAAGCTCCGCTTTCTTCACGCGCAGGACCGGGTCCGCCGTGACGACCACCCTCTCGCGGGGAACGCCGATCTCGGCCAACAGCTCCGCGGAGGCTTCGTCGCGGACGACGATGCCGGCGGCGCGCCGCAGCGTCCACGCCGTCAGCCTGCGGTTCTGCTTCGAAACGATGGGACCGATCCCCTGGCTGTAGATGAACACATCCTTGCGAAAGAAAAACGCAGCCCACATGACGGCGAGATAATACAAAATACTCTTGCGGCTCGTAACATCCTGAAGCAGGCTGCCGCCGCCGCTGATAAGCAAATCGCAGCGCCGAATCTCACGGATCACGGCGGGGGAACGCCTGTTTACGGAACGCACCGCGTGTTTTTTCGCCGTGGCCTCGGGGCTTTGCGAAAGCACCGTGATCTCGACGTCCGAAAGCCGCGCCCGCAGGTTTTCCGCGACGACCGTCAGGATCGACTCGTCGCCGATGTTGCCCGCGCCGTAATAGCCGGAGATCAAGATCCGATACGCCTTGTTCACGCCGAGGTTCCGCGCGGCGCGGCGCAGGCCGCAGACCGCTTGTACAGCCGATAGACCAGCTCAAAGAGCAGGATGCCCGCGATGCCGATGATCCAGCCGAAGAGGAGCGAATAGCCCGTCCGCGCAAAGCCGAGATAGAGCGGCGTCCTTATGTGCATGAAAGTGTTCACGACGGAGCCGGCGCCGATGACGCCGCACAGGCCGAACACGACAGGCCAGAACGGGAGGCGGCGGCAGGCGGTATAGACCATCAGCATGACGGCGGGAAAGGCGAACAGAAATTCTTTCGTCCGCGGGCGCGCGATCAGGAGTTCCTCCAGCTCGTTTCGCAGCAGCATCTCCACGCTGCTGACCTCGAGGACCTCATGGCCCGTGCGCAGGATGTAGTATACCCCACCGCCCAGGAATACAAGTCCGACCAGCACCATCCACACGCGGATGGGCGTGTTCATCATCTCTTTCAAATCGTAAAATTCGAGCTGTCCCGGCTTGCGCTTCCGGTTGCCGAAGCCGAAATACGCGAGGTAGACAACGGCGAAAAAGGCAATCGGCGCGAGCTGCGAGAGCTTGACGCCGCGGAATATGTCGATCTCCAGCATGTAATTGACGGACGACAAGGGGGCCGCCGTCAGGATACCGCCGCATACGGATATGAGGACGGCGCTTGCCAGCGTCGCCGAAGCGAGCAGGAGAATCGGGCCGAGGGTCAAGGATCCCCCGCCGGACGGCGCGGCGGCGCGGTCATAGAAAGTCTTGCACCTGCTCGTGAAGAATATCGTCGCAAGGCAGGCGAACACGAAAGCGTTCACGAAGCTCGCAATCAACTCGGTCGTATAGGGCAGGATCTTGAACGCGCCGAGCACGCAGACCGCGCACACGGCCAAAAGCCCGTGTTTGAAGCGTTGCGGAAGCGGAAAAACCAGATGCAGCAGCAGTATGCCGGCCGCCGCGCTCGCGAGCGCGGCGAGCAGCTTCGCGGCGAGCGGAACCCGCAGCGGCGGCATGACGGAGGCGTCGCCCCGGCTGAAGCCGTGCCTCGCAAGCCGCGCGTCGAGATTGGCGAAGAGCGTTCTGTACTCGCCGATCTCCGTCACATAGGTGTGCAAATCCTTAAATTCGCGGATCGGCTTGTAATAGATCACGCGGATGTTGCGCTCCGTGACGGCGCGAAACAGCGTGTTTTCGATCTCCTCCACGCCCTCATACCCATAGTATTGATATCGGTTTTGTATGTAATCCCAAACGGAAAATATGCGCACGGCATTGTAACCGCCGGCGATGGCGGCGTCCAGAACGCCGTTTTGCAGGATGTTTTGCAGCTGGGTCGTATTCTCGATCAGGCCGATCACGATATCGTTATCGGCGATATACGATTCGATGAATGCAGGACCGTCGTCGAAGCCCGGCACGCTCTCGCCGCCGACGATCAGATAGGAGGGGACGATGCCGTAACGCGCGTAGTCGTCTGTGACGGCGCGCGCGTAGCGTTCGTCGTTCCAGCCCGTGTAACTCGCCGTGCGCGGGATCACCTCCATGCCCGCGCTCTGAAGCGCCTCGACCTTCGACGGCAGCATACCGAGGCTCAGGTACAGGAGCTTGGAATCGACGACATCGATCAGTTCGAGGAAGCCGCCGCCCTTGGAGTTCTGCTTCTTGTAGCGCGCCGTGTACAGCGTCATATCGGGCGTACCGTCGATCAGCGCGTAGCCGCCCGCGATGTCCGCTTCCGAAAGCATCCGCGCCGCGCTTGCGCCTTCCGCGTCCGGCGGCGGTGCCGTGTCTGCGGGACGCTCGCGGGGATCGGCGATAAGCTCGAAAACGCCCTCCCCAGTCTTGGGTTGCGGCGCCGGCATAAACTCGATGTAAGGGACGCCGCCCTGCGCCCCGCCCGCATACGCGTCGGATTCGCGCGCCGTCGATTCATAGCGCGGCGCCTCGGAAGTATCGGGGAAGACCAGCACCCGATCCGCGCCGTAGCGCGAAAGCAGGGCCTGCGTGACGAAGTTGTAAGCTTCCGCTGACTCCATGCGCACCATGACGTCGTAGCGGTCGTAGGGGAAGGCCTCGACGCGCTCTACCCATTCGGCCGGGAAGTCCTCCCGCCAGCCGGCCTCCTGCATCAGCAGATCCATGACCTCCGCGGAAACGGGCAGGTCATAACCCCGCATAAGGCTGTTCAGGCTCTCCTCCGCCAGGCCGATCTTCGTG